>CANMZY010000140.1:0-8107 GCA_947502425.1 Verrucomicrobiales bacterium | reverse complement strand
CCGGGCTGCAAGAATCTGAGATGACCTTCCGCCGGTTCGCCCCGGACAACTTTGCCCTTTAAACTTTGACGCCCCCCCGCCTATAAACAGCGCGTGCCTGAACTCTTCGCCAACCCGATTACTGCGACGACGCGGTACTGCGCGGTTTATGGCCATCCGATCAAACATTCCGCCTCGCCGGCGATGCAGAACGCCGGCCTGGCTGCGCTGGGCCTGAACTGGCGTTACCTCGCCTTTGCCGTCCACCCGGACAATCTCCGCGAGGCCATCGCCGGCGCGAAGGCGATGAAGTTCATCGGCCTCAATCTCACCGTCCCACACAAGCTGCTCGCCCTGGAAATGGTGGAGGTGCTCGACGAGTCCGCCGAGATCTGGGGCGCGGTCAACACCATCCGCTTCGAGGCGCGCGATGACGATGGAAACTGGCGGCCGCTTGATCATTTCCCCGGCGAAGTGCCCGGCGAAATCCGCTCGCACGGTTTCAACACCGATGCCGACGCGATCATGCGCTCGCTCCACGAGGATCTGAAGCTCGACGTGGACGGCGCGAAAGTCCTGCTGCTCGGCGCGGGCGGCGCGGGCCGGACGGCCGCGCTCAAGCTCGCCGCCGCCGGCGTCGGCGCGCTCTTTCTCGCCAACCGCACGCATCGCAAGGCGGTGGAACTGGCCGAGGAAATTCAACTGCGCTTTCCGAAGGTCAGCGCCGTCGCCGCCTATCCGGGCAATCTCACCGTCGATCTGTTGCTCAACGCCACCTCGCTCGGCTTGAAAGCGGGGGACGCCTCGCCGCTCGATGAAAAGCATTTTCCCCTCGCCCAGGCGAAGGCGGTCTATGACATGATCTATCGCCCGGCGGAAACGCCGTTGCTGCAGGCGGCTAAACAGGCCGGCTGCCGCACGGCCAACGGTCTCGGCATGCTGCTTCACCAGGGCGCGAAGGCGCTGGAAATTTGGAGCGGCCGGCCCTCGCCCGTCGCGGTCATGCGTGCGGCGCTGGAGAAAAACATCTACGGCGGGGAGCGCGCCCATGTTTGATCCCGCCGTCTGGGCCAAGGTCCCGTTTGAATTCTGGGCGCTCGTCTTCTTCACCTTCGGCTGCCTGGTTGGCAGCTTCCTGAACGTGGTCATTTACCGGATGCCGCTCGGCTTGAGCGTCGTCTCGCCGCCGTCGCATTGTCCGAAGTGCAAGTATTCCATCCCGTGGTTTCTCAACATCCCGCTCGTCACCTGGCTGGCGCTGCGCGGCCGGTGCAAAAACTGCGCGGCCCCAATTTCCGTCCGCTATTTTCTCGTCGAGCTGCTGACCGGCTTTGCGTTTCTCGCCTGCTGGCTGGCGTTCGGCAAGCAGTCCGCCGGAGTGGCGCTGGTCGGCTGCCTGGTGCTGGCGGGATTGATCGCGGCCACGTTCATCGACTTCGAGCATTTCATCATCCCGGACGAAATCACCATCGGCGGAATCGTGGTGGGATTCATCTGCTCGTTCTTTTTTCCGGCGCTGCACGACCAGGCCACGGCGGTGGCGTCGCTGGGGCAGAGCTTCCTCGGCATCCTCGTCGGCGGCGGGACGGTCTATGCGATTCTGCGCGCCGGCAAACTGTTCTTTGGCCGGCAGAAGATCGATCTGGCGCCCGGCAGCCGGGTCGTCTTCACGGAGAACAGCGTGCTGCTGCCGGACCGGGAGATGCCCTACGATGAATTTTTTTACCGCAAGTCCGATACGGTCTGTCTCGAGGCGAAGACGGTGGAGTTGGTGGACCGGTGCTATGCCAACGCCACCGTGCGCCTCAGCCAGGACAAGCTGATGATCGGAGAGGACGTTTTCAACCCCGAGGACACGCACCACATGGAAGTGGTCACCGACCAGATCGTGGTGCCGCGTGAGGCGATGGGTTTCGGCGATGTGAAATTCATGGCGGCGATCGGCGCGTTTCTGGGCTGGCAGGCGACGCTTTTTTCGCTGATGGCCAGTTCGGTCATCGGCGCGGCGGTGGGCGTGACGTTGATCGCGATGAAGCGCCAGGAATGGTCGAGCAGGCTGCCCTACGGCCCGTACATCGCGCTGGCGGCGGTGATTTGGATGTTCGCGGGGCTGCAGATCAAGGGGTGGATTTTCCGGAGATGATTCCTCATGAGCGCACGGGATATTATTGTCGGCATGGCGCTGTGGCTTGGGTTGCTGTTCTTCAGCGCGCGTTGGGCGGCGCGGCCTTGCTCTCTGGGCTGGCATCGCCACGATGTGTTGCGATCCAATCACGGTGGACCGGGTCCGGAATGAATTTACGATTCACTTGGCCGCGATCCCGGAGGCCACCACTGAAAATTATTCTTCCGTGGCGAACCGCGAGGACGGCGAAGCCGGCTCGGATGATCCGGCTGCGACCGGTTGGGCCGTGCGCGAGACGCGCAACCGTGCCTTGGTCGTCTTCGTCCTCTGGATGGCGTGCGGTTTTGGGATCCGCTGGGTGCTGGGCCGGATCGTTCGCGGCAACCTGGATTTGACCTGACGCGCGATGACAGTTGAAAATGAGCCGAAACTCCCGCACCCTTCCGTCATGAAATTTCTCTGGATGCTTTCACTGGGCTTCGTGCTGGCGGTGGCCGGCTGCAAGAAGCCTGCTCCGGTGGTGCCGGCCACCAACAAAGTCCCGCCCATCACGAACGCGACGTCTTATCTACCCTACGCCCAGACCAATTTACCGGTCATCAAAGTCTATGTCGGCGCGCATGAGCTGCGGACCGAGTGCGCGCTCACCGCCCAGGAAACGGCCACCGGCATGATGTGGCGCACGAATTTCGACGAGAACGCGGCGATGCTTTTTCCTTTTGGCCGGCCGCATCGCGCGTCGTTTTACATGCGCAACACCCCGCTGCCGTTGTCGGCGGCCTACATCGATCCGAATGGAGCCATCCTGGAAATCCGCGACCTCAAGCCGCTCGACGAAACACCGGTCGAAGCCGCCACCGATCAAGTCCAGTTCGTGCTGGAGGTGAACCGGGGCTGGTTCGCCCGTCATGGCGTGAGCACCGGCGCGGTGGTGGTCACTCAGTTCGGACCGTTGTCGAAAACTTTCACCCCGCAACCGTAGGCCGCACCTTCGACTGCCACCATCCGCATGATGAAACGGGAAAAATCCGAAGCCTTGTTCGCCGAAGCCCTGCGCTACATCCCCGGCGGGGTGAACTCGCCCGTCCGCGCCTTTCGCGCCGTGGGCGGCCAGCCGTTCTTCGTGAACCGCGCGAGAGGCGCGCATGTCTGGGACGTGGATGGCAACGATTACATCGACTACGTCGGCACCTGGGGGCCGGCCATTCTTGGCCACGCGCATCCGAAAATCATTTCCGCCGTGCAGCAGACGGCGGAGCAGGGGACCAGTTTCGGCATTCCTAACCCGCTCGAAGTCACGATGGCGAAACTCATCTGCACGGCCTTGTCGAGCGTACAAAAAGTTCGCATGTGCAACTCCGGCACCGAGGCCTGCATGAGCGCGATCCGGCTGGCGCGCGGTTTTACGCGGCGCGACAAGATCATCAAGTTCGACGGCTGCTATCACGGGCATGTGGATTCGCTGCTCGTCAATGCCGGTTCCGGCGCGCTGACGTTCGGTCATCCTGATAGTCTCGGCGTGCCGGCTTCGTTCACGCAGCACACGATTGTGGTTCCGTTCAACGATGCCGACGCCGTGCGTGCAGTTTTCGCAGCGAACAAAAACGAGATCGCCGGCATCATCGTCGAGCCGGTGCCGGCCAACGCGGGACTGTATCTGCCGCAACCCGGCTTCCACGAATTTCTGCGCGACATCACGGCGGCCCACGGGGCGCTGCTGATTTTCGACGAGGTGATGACCGGCTTCCGGCTGGCTTTCGGCGGCGCGCAGGAGCGGTTCCGCATCACGCCCGATCTGAGCTGTTTTGGGAAAATCATCGGCGGTGGCCTGCCGGTCGGCGCGTTCGGCGGGCGGGCGGATATCATGGACTGCCTCGCGCCGCTGGGCGGGGTTTATCAGGCGGGGACGTTGAGCGGGAATCCGCTGGCGATGGCGGCGGGCCTGGCGGCGCTGGAAGAACTCTCCAGTGCGGAATGCGGAACGCGAAATGCGGAACAAACTGCTGCGCGCTCGAATCAGTCTGATATTCCGCACTCCGCACTCCGCACTCCCCGTTTCGGGGCTTACGCGCGGCTCGAAGAACTCGGCGCGCAACTGGAGGCGGGGATGAAGGACGCGGCGAAGGCGGCCGGCGTGCCGGTGCGTTTCAACCGCTGCGGCTCGATGTTCTGCGGCTACTTCACCAGCGAACCCGTCCTAAACGTTGCGGACGCAATGAAGAGCGATCGCGAGCGGTTCAAGAAATTCTTCCACGGGATGCTGGAGGCGGGCGTTTATCTCGCGCCGTCCCAGTTTGAGGCCGGCTTCCTTTCCACCGCGCACAGCGAGGGGGACATTGAAAAGACGGTGAAGACAGCTGCAATCACAATGAAACGATTATAAAAAACATGCGCATCCTCGCCTTAGACCACGGAACCGTTCGCATCGGCGTCGCTTTGAGCGACGAGCTGAAAATGATCGCGACACCACTCGAATACATCCATGCCGAGCCGTTCACCGGTTTTCTCACGCGGCTCAAGGAATTGATCCGCGTGAAGGAGGTGGAACTGATCCTCGTCGGAATGCCGCGCAACATGGATGGCAGCTACGGCCCGGCGGCTTTGAAGGTGCAGGAGTTCGTGGCCGTGCTGAAGGATGTTGTCGCCGTACCGATCAAGCTGTGGGACGAACGCCTCACCTCCGCGCAGGCTAACCGTTTTCTGATCGAAGGCAACGTCCGCCGCGCCGACCGCAAGGCGAAGGTGGACAAGATGGCCGCCGCGATTTTGCTGCAAAGCTATCTCGATAATCTTTCGAACTGAGGGAAACGAATTGAATTCCCCATACATCGCCCCGTCCAAAATGCTCCAGAAACTGAACCGACCTACATCGCCATGAACATGAAAAGCTCCGTCCTCGCCCTGACCCTGATCTCCGGTCTGCTGGCCGCCCCGCTGCTGGACGCGCAAGTCCCAACCGCGCCCACCACCAACGCGCCCGGTGCCGTCAAGCCCAAGCTGCCGCGCAACCGTTTCAAGTGGGACCTGATGGACCTCGGGCCGTTCTTTTCCAGCCACATGGAGGCGCCGGTGCGCGTAAACAAGTCGGTGGCCATCAACCTCGGCGGCGGGACGGTCTGCTTCGACACGGAAATGCTCAAGGTGGCGGATGCCTGGACGGACGGCTTCGTGCTGCTGCCCACGGGCCGCGACGGGCTGGAAGGAATGCCGAAGCCGGACAGCACCAACATTGTTTTCACCAACCCGGGCGGCGCGGGCTGGGCGGATGCGGACGGAAATTTTTCCGACAAGCGGCCGGCCTTCAAAAACAAGCCCTACGGTCCGCTGCCGCGCGAGCACGCGAAGTGGAAGGGGATTTATCTGAACGGCGGCCAGACGATTCTTTCCTATTCGGTCGGCAAGGCCGGCGTGCTGGAATCGCACAGCTTCAACGCGGAGGCGAAAGTTTTCATGCGCCGTCTGGAAGTGACGCCCGCCGGCGCGCCGCTCACGGCAGTGGTGTGCGGCGCGGGGAAATCGCCTGATCGGAAAGTGGAGCCAAACTTCATCACCATCACCAACGGGGAGCGGATGCTGGTCATTGCGCTGAACGGACTGGGTGCGCTCGACATCGTGAGCAACACGGTCGTGCTGAAGCTCGACGGCAAAACCGGTGGCAATTCGATGCTTCAAATCTGGAGCGGCACGGCGGCGGAGTTTGAAAATTTCAAGACCGTCTCGACCATCCGCTTCAAGGCGGCCAGCCTGGAGTCGCTGACCAAGGGCGGCCCGGCCCGCTGGGGCGCGCCGCTGTCCGTTCCCGGAAAACTCAGCGCCGACACCAACGGCGCGTATGTCTATGACACAATTTCGGTTCCTGAAAACAATCCCTACAATTCGTGGATTCGCTGTTCTGGCGTGGACTTTTTTACGGACGGCAAGACGGCGGCAATCTGCTCGGTCTCCGGCGATGTCTGGCTGGTGCGAAACATTGACGACACGCTGGAGAAAGTTACCTGGCAGCGGTTCGCCACCGGACTTTTCCAGCCGCTGGGTTTGAAGATCGTCGATGACCTGGTTTATGTGCTGGGCCGCGACCAGATCACACGCCTGCATGACTTGAACAAGGACGGCGAGGCGGACTTCTACGAAAACTTCAACAACGATGTGGGTGCGTTCATGTCCTATCACGAGTTCGCGCACGACCTGCATGTGGATTCGCATGGTGATTTCTATTTCGCCAAGGGCGGCGACCTCGGTGAGGCCCAGCATCCGCATCACGGTTCGATCATCAAAGTTTCCAAGGATGGCAGTAAGCTGTCGGTGGTGGCCAACGGCCTGCGCGCGCCCAACGGCATGGGCATGGGGCCGAATGATGAAATTTCCGTGAGCGACAACGAGGGCAACTGGGTGCCCAGTTCGCGCTTCAGCATCATCAAGCCGGGCGGTTTCTACGGCCATGTGCAAACGGCGCAGCGCACCCCCAAGCCGGTGACCTACGACAATCCCGTCTGCTGGATGCCCAAGAATGTGGACAATTCCAGCGGCGGCCAGGTCTGGGTCAAGGGGGGCAAATGGGGGCCGTTCAAGGACGAGATGCTGTTCATGTCCTACGGGCATTGTACGCTGTTCAAGGTGCTGCTCGACCAGGTGGACGGAGAATATCAGGGCGGCGTGGTGAAGTTCCCTTTCAAGTTCGATTCCGGGGTGATGCGAGCGCGTTTCAATGACAAGGACGGCCAGCTATATCTCTGCGGCCTGAGCGTCTGGCAGTCCGACGGGCCGAAGAAGGGCGGCTTTTACCGCGTCCGCTACACCGGCAAGCCCGTCAACATGCCGACCGGCCTGCACGTCACGGACAAAGGCGTAAAGATCACCTTCACCGGCGCGCTCGACCCGGCCACCGCCAACGACATGCAGAATTACAACCTTGAGCAGTGGAATTACAAGTGGACGGGAAACTATGGTTCACCGGAATTTTCCGTGGCCGAGCCGGAGAAGAAGGGGCATGACAAAGTCGCCATCGCTTCCGCCAAGCTCAGTGTGGATGGAAAAAGCGTCTTCCTGGAAATCCCCGGCATCAAGCCGGTGATGCAGATGAAAATCGGCATCAACGTGAAGGCCACCGACGGCTCGCCGGTCAAGCACGAGATTCACAACTCGATCTACAAGCTGGCGAAGGAGTGAACGGCACCTGATTTTCCGGCGGTTTGCCCGGCACGCTGAAGCGTCAACTCCAGCGCCGACTTCGTTGGAGTTCAGTTCCGAATTCCGAAGTGGATCTCAGACGGCACCCGTAGCGCAGGCTTCCCAGCCTGCTCTGCCGCAGGTTTCCAAACCTGCGTCCGCTTGAAATGGTTGCGCGCCGCGAAGTCCGTTGCTCCGCCGACTTGGAAGTCGGCGACACAGCAGATTTGGAAACCTGCGCTACCACGTGGCTGTACCCTGCTTCGGAGTTCGGGTTTATTTCCACCATGCGGGATTGTCCCCGTCCGCCTCAATCTTCGCAGGCCACCTTAAAACGGGAAGCTGCGGATCGTCTCGATCACGTAATCCACCTGCGCGTCCGCCACCTCGGGATACATCGGCAGCGGGAGAATCTGCTTCGAGACCGCCTCGGACACCGGGAAATCGCCTTCGCGATGCCCCAGGTCTTCATAGACTTTTTGCAGGTGGAGCGGGCGCGGATAGTAAATGATCGTCGGCACGCCCCGGTCGGCGAGATGCTTCTGCAGTTCGTCGCGGCGCTCGGCCAGCACTGCGTAAACGTGGAAGATGTGGGTGTTGCCGGCGGCGGTCACGGGCAGGTCGAGGGGCAGGCCGTCCAGGCCCGCCGAATAACGCGCCGCGATCTCCGCCCGGCGGGCGTTCCAGCGGTTCAGATGCGGCAGCTTCACGCGCAGGATCGCGGCCTGAATTTCATCCAACCGCGAGTTGAACCCGTGCAGGTCGTGGTAATAACGGCGCTCGATGCCGTGAACGCGAAGCATCTTCAATTTCTTCGCCAGCGCCTCGTCGCTCGTG
>CANMZY010000139.1:0-8118 GCA_947502425.1 Verrucomicrobiales bacterium | reverse complement strand
CGACTACGGCGAGAAAGGCCGGGAATCCATCCGCCGGTTTCTGGGCCGGGCGCACGCGCAGGGCCTGATCCCGCGCGCGCCGGAACTGGAGTTTGTGGTTTGATCCGGCGGGCGGCCAGCCGCCGGCCGCCTACAGCACTTTGATGAGGATGGCCGTGACGTCGTCGATCTGCGGGGCGTTGCCGGAAAAGTCGCGGACGGCCTGGTAAAGCGCCTCAAGAATTTTCTTGGCCGGCTGGTCGCGCCGGGCGCGGACCACGTCCAGCGCGCGTTCGATCCCAAAAAACGAATCGTCAGGCGCGGTGGCCTCCTCGATGCCGTCGGTGAGGAGCAGCACGAGGTCGCCGGGCGCGAGCAGCACGAAGGCGTCGCCGCGATAGCGCGTGTCCGGCATGATGCCCAGCGGGACGGAGGTGCGGCGCAGCGTTTCTTTCACCGCGCCGCCGGCGTCGAGGACGTAGCCGGCGGGATGCCCGGCGTTCGCATAAAAAAACGCGAGCGTCTTCGGATCGAGCCGGCCCAGGAAGAGGGTGACGAAGCGTTCGTGGCCGACGTCCTCGGCGAGAATGCCGTTGGCCCGGGTCAGGATTTCGCCCACGTCCTCGCGGTTGCCGGCGAGGGTGCGGAGGTAGGCGCGCGTCTCCGCCATGAGCAGCGCCGGGCCGACGCCGTGGCCGGTCACGTCGGCGACGATGAAGCCGTGGCGCTCATGCAGCATCGGGAGGAAATCAAAATAGTCGCCGCCCGTGGAATCGGCGGGATAGGTGACGCCCGCGATGTCGAAACCGGGGAGTTGCGGCGGGGCCTTGGGAAAAAGGTGCTGCTGGATTTCGCGGGCGACGCGGAACTGCTCCTGGTTTTCGCGCAGTTCGGCCTCGGCCTTTTTCCGCCCGGTGATGTCGCGGATGAAGCCGACGAAGCGCCGCTGGCCGTGCAGTTCCAGGTCGCTGAAGCTGACTTCGATGACGATTTCCGTCCCGTCCTTGCGGCGGCCGAGGGTTTCGGTGGCCAGTGCGCTGAGTTTTTTTTTCCCGGCCTGCAAGGCGCGCTGGAGGCTGAACCGCTGGTCGCCGGGCGGCGCCTCCGGCTGAAGCAGCGCGATGCTCTGCCCGATGACTTCGCCCGGCTGGTAGCCGAAGACTTCTTTGACGGCGGGATTGGCGAAGTGAATCTTGCTCTCCGTGTCTATGAGGATGACGGCGTCGGGGCAGGATTCCCAGAGGAGCCGATTGCGGAGTTCGCTTTCGCGGAGGGCTTCGCGGGCCTCGGCCCGCTCGGCGCGGTTGGCGGCCTCGCGGACCTCGCGCTCGACCACGGGGCCGAGTCGGCTGAGGTTGCCCTTCATCAGATAATCGTGCGCGCCGGCCTTCATCGCCTCCACCGCCGTCGCCTCGCCGATGCCGCCGGAGATGATGATGAACGGAATGTCGAGGCCGCTCTCCTGCACGATCTGCAAGGCCTCGGGCGCGCTGAAGTCGGGGAGGTTGTAGTCGGAGAGCACCACGTCCCACCTTGGGCCGGCCAGGGCGGCGAGGAGTGCGGCCCGGGTTTCCACACGTTCGCAGGCGACCTCGAAGCCGGACTTGCGGACCAGGCTCGCCATCATCTGGGCGTCAAACTCAGAATCCTCGACGATCAAAACGCGGAGCGCGGGCTTCATGGATGAATGACAAAGGTCACGAGAAAATTCTAGGCAAACGGCCCGCCGTTACCAAGTGAATTTGCGGAGGGGCGGTTGGCGAGGACACCTCAGTTTCTGGCAAGGACCCCAAACATAATCATCGCCTCCAGTCTCCAAGTCGTGCGACCGACAGACGAATCCCGAAGGGACGGGCGAAAATAGCCCAGCGCTTCAGTGCCGGGGGAATGACGACCGGCCACTTCAGTCCCGCAGGGACGACAGGAAGCCCCGCCCGGCTGGGCCGTCCCTGCGGGACTCATTCGGTGTGCGCTCAAACCCAGTGCTGAAGCACTGGACTATTTTCGGGTGTCCCTGCGGGACGGGAACCATGGCCTCCTCCTCCTTCAAGAAGCCGAGATGCGCCCGGTTGGCGAGGCGCACCCACCCCTTGTCCACGAAAGTGGCGGGCTGGATGGAACTCGAAACAAGAACAGTTTCAGAATGCACCCACCGGGACAGGGGCGTTGGGAGGCAAGCGCGGGCAGCAAGCTCGCGCCGGAAAATCAGTTCAGTCGGTAAACGATCCGCGCCTTGTTCAGGTCGTAGGGGGACATTTCCAGCTTCACGCGGTCGCCCACGGTGAGGCGGATGAAGCGCTTGCGCATCTTGCCGGAAATGTGGGCCAGCACCTCGTGCTTGTTCTGCAGCTCGACGCGAAACATCGTGCCCGCCAGCACCGAGAGAATCCGGCCTTCAAGTTCGATATGGTCTTCCATTTTATTTTTCTCCTGCCACCGCCCCGTCCGGCGGCAAAGGGCAGGCTTTGCGCCGCAAGAAAAAGGGTGTGAGGCTCCGAAAAGCCCCACACCCGGAAACTCACCCGGTTAGTAGCGATTGTTGGAATCGCGACGAGGACCACGGTCGCCGCCACCACCACCGCCGCCGCCGAAGGAGCGGGGACGCTCTTCACGCGGACGCGCTTCGTTGACCGTGAGATCGCGACCGTCCACGTTTTTGCCGTGGAGCGCCGCGATGGCGGCCGTCGCGCCTTCCGAGGATTCCATGGTGACGAAGCCGAAGCCGCGGGGGCGTCCGCTCATCTTGTCCATGATCATGTCCACGGAGGTCACCGGCCCGTGGGCGGTGAACAGGTCTTGCAGATCGTTTTCGGTGGTGTTGAAGGAAAGATTTCCGACATACAGTTTTGTGCTCATAATGATGTTTGCTAACTAGACTGACTGCTGCTTCTAGACTGTTCCCGAACGCCGGGTTTCAAATCATCACTGAATCACGTTCAACTGAAGATTTTCCATGCCTCGAAATTGACAATTCATCTAACAGGCGCGGCAGCTTGCCGGAAGGGCGCAGGGCGGCGCAACCCATTTCCCCACTTATTTTGAGGCCTTTTCCTTCAATGCGCCGCCGCCCGCCGCAGCCGGTCCGCCACCGCCCGCCACTCCGGCGTCTCCGGCAACGCCTCCACCACGATCCATTCCGCGCCTTCCTCGTCGCACCGGTGCAGCTCCGCGTAAATCGCGCGCGCGTACGCCTCCGCGTCGTGCGGGATCACGCTCACCCCGCCGAAGCCCCTGGCCAGCGGAATCACCGTATGCGTGATGAGGTGGCAGGTTTCGGGTTTCATATTTCGAGCCGCGAGTTGGCGACGCAAGTCGGCGTGATCCGCCCAGCTCAAGATCCGCAGCTGCGCTTTCGGCGCGTAATGCTTCTCCAGCATCCCCGGACTCCGCAGCGCGCCGTCTTCATTCCGCACTCCGCACTCCGCACTCCGCGTTTCCCTCAAGGCCGCGCGCAACGACTCCTCGTGAATCATCCCCGGCCGCAGCACCCGCGGCGGCGACACGGTCACGTCCAGCACCGTCGATTCGATGCCCACCTGCGACTGCCCGCCATCGACGATCAGTCCAATTTTTCCGCCCAGCGCCTTGCGGACGTGCTCCGCATTCGTCGGGGAAATCTGGTTGGACGGATTCGCGCTCGGCGCGGCCAGCGGAAAGCCGCACTCGCGAATCACCGCCTGGATGAACGGATGTCCCGGCCAGCGCACGCCCACCGTCGTGCCGCCCGCCGTCACGATACCGGGAATTTCCCGGGCGCGCGGCAGCACCAGCGTGAGCGGCCCCGGCCAGAACGAAGCCGCCAGCCGCTCCGCCGCCGCCGGCCATTCGCCCACGCAACGCCGCGCCATCTCGAGGCCCGCGACGTGGACGATCACGGGATTGTGCGCGGGCCGGCCCTTGATCTGGAAAATTTTCTCCACCGCCGCCGCGTCGAGCGCATTCGCGGCCAGTCCATAGACCGTCTCGGTCGGCAGCGCCACCACCTCGCCCGCGCGCAACGCCTCCGCCGCGCGCCGCACCGCCGCCGCAAACAGGGCGGCGGTGTGCGTTGGCAAAATCTCCGAGTGCAGCGTCGGCTTCATGCGCGGCTATTCGTAACGCAGCGCGTCGATGGGATCGAGCCGCGAAGCTTTCCGCGCCGGATAAAATCCAAAGAACACGCCCACCCCCGCGCTGAACAGGAAGGCCATGACGATGGAACTCGTCGAGGTCAGCGTCGGCCAGCCCTGCGTGGTGGAAAGAATCTTCGACCCGCCAAGGCCGAGGGCGATGCCCAGCAGGCCGCCGAGCGAACTAAGCGTGATCGCCTCGGTCAGAAATTGCAGCAGGATGTCCCGGCCGCGCGCGCCCACGGCCATGCGGATCCCGATCTCGCGCGTCCGTTCCGTCACGCTCACGAGCATGATGTTCATGATGCCGATGCCGCCGACGACCAGCGACACGCCCGCGACGATGGAGAGAAACACCGCCATGATCTTCGAGGTGGCGGTGGCGGCCTCGGCGATCTCCTGCTGGTTGCGCACGTTGAAATCATCATCGCGGCCGGGTTGGATGCGGTGACGCTGACGGAGCAGATCGGTCAGCTGGCGTTGCGTCTCGGCGAGCTGCCGTTCGCTCGCGGCCTGCACATTGATCCCGCGGAGCGTGGTCACGCCCATGACCCGCTTCATCGCGCTGGTGTAGGGCATGATGACGACATCGTCCTGATCGGTGCCCATCAGGGAAAGACCCTTCGGCAGGAGCGTGCCGACGATGATGAACGGCACGTTCTTAATCCGGATGATCTGGCCGACGGGACTCTCGCCGCCGAACAACTGCGCCGCGACCGTCTTCCCGACCACGCACACTTTGTTCGCGCTGCGCACGTCCTGCTCGGTGAAGAGCGCGCCGTCGGCCAGCCGCCACTGGCGGATTTCAAAATAATCCGGCGCCTCGCCGAGCAGTTGTGTGGACCAGTTTTGATTGCCGGCGCCGACCTGCCCGATCTGGCGGATTTCCGGGCTGATGAGCGTGATCGAATCGATCTCGCGCCGGATGGCCTCGACGTCCTCCACCGTCAACGTGCCGGCGCTGCCCCAGCCGGTGTTGATGCCGCTGCGGGTGACGTTGCCGGAGAAAATCAGGATGACGTTCTGCCCGAGGCTGGCGATCTGCGCCTCGATCTGCGCCTTGGCCCCGTTGCCAATGCCGACGGTGATGATGACCGCGCCGACGCCGATGATGATGCCGAGCATGGTCAGCACGGTGCGAAGCTTGTTCCGGCGCAGGGCGCGCAGGGCGATCTTGATGGTCGCAAAAAATCTCATGGCACAAGTTTCACGGCGGCCTGCGCCTCGCGCAAGGCGCGCAGTTCCACTTCCGCATTCAACCGCTTCTCCACCGGCACGTCGCTCACCACCCGTCCGTCGCGCATGACGAGGTTGCGCTTCGTGAACCGCGCGATGTCCAGCTCGTGCGTGATCATCACCACGGTGATCCCCTGCTCGTTGAGCTTCTGAAACACGCCCATGATTTCAATGCTCGTCTGGCTGTCGAGATTGCCGGTCGGCTCGTCCGCCAGCAGGAGCGCGGGCTGGTTGGCCAGCGCCCGGGCGATGGCCACGCGCTGCTGTTGTCCGCCGGAAAGCTGGTTCGGATGATGATCGGCACGCTCGGCCAGACCGACCAGATCGAGCGCGCGTCCGGCGCGCTCGTGCTGCTCGCGGGACGAGAGGGCGCGGCGCGAGTAGAGCATCGGCAACTCGACATTTTCCCGGGCCGAAGTGCGGGAGAGGAGATTGAAGCCTTGAAAGACGAAGCCGAGTTTCTGGTTACGGATGTCGGCCAGTTCGTCGCGGCCGAGTCCGGAAACATCCACGCCATCGAGCAGGTAACGGCCGCGGGTCGGGCGGTCCAGGCAGCCGAGGATGTTCATGAGCGTGGATTTGCCGGAGCCGCTCGCGCCCATGATCGCGACAAATTCCCCGGGCGCCAGTTGGAGCGACACGCCGCGCACCGCCTTCACCTCGACCTCGCCGGTCTGGTAGGTCTTGTGAATGTCTTCAAGCTGGATGACCGCGTTCATACGGGGCGGAAAAGTGACGGCTTAAAATCTTCGTTGGCCGCCGCCGCCGCCGCCAAACGGATTGGCCGGCTTCGCCGCGCCGGCCGCCGAGGAACTGTTCTGGCCGGTGATGATGAGCGCGTCCTCGTTTAGGCCCTCCACCGCTTCGGTGAACACGCCGTCGCTGATGCCGGCCTTGACCTGCACGGACACCGGCGCGTCGGAGTTGGTCGAGGCCAGGGTGTAAACCGTGCGCGTCGGCGAGCGTTCGCCCCGGCCGCGTCCGCCGGGCCGGCCCGCGTTGGCGAAACTGCCGGGAGGGCCGCCGGCTTTGTTCGCGTCGGCCGTCTCAGCCGGCCGGAAGCGCAGCGCGGCGTTGGGAAACTTCAGCACGTTCTCCCGCCGCGCCGTGATGATCGAAACATTCGCGGTCATGCCCGGCTTGAGCTTCATGTCCGGGTTGCTGACTTCGATCACCGTGTCGTAGGTCACCACGTTCTGCACGGTGAGGGGCGCGTTGCGGACCTGCACCACCTTGCCGCGAAACGAGCGCGTCGGGTAGGCATCAACGGTGAAGTCCACCTCCTGCCCCGCCTCGACGCCGCCGACGTCAGCCTCGGCCACGTTGGCGTCGATCTGCATTTTGGTCAGGTCGTTAGCGATGACGAAAATCGTCGGCGCGGACAGGCTGGCGGCGACGGTCTGGCCGACATCGACGTTGCGGGAAATGATGATGCCGTCCACCGGCGCCACGATGGTGCAACGGGCTAGATCGACTTTGGTCTTCTCCAGCACGGCCTCGCGGATGATGACGGCGGCCTCGGCCTGGTGAAGATCGGCGGTGGTCTTGTCGAAGTCCGACGCGGAAACGAGGCTGCTCGCGCGCAGCTCCTTGGCGCGGCGGGCGTTGATCTGGGCGAGTTCGAGCGCGGCCTTGGCGCTGGCCAGTTCGCCTTCGGCCTGGTGGACGTTGGCCAGATAGGTGGCGGGATCAATCTGCGCGATGACCTGGCCGGCCTTGACCTGCGAATTGAAATCCGCGAACAGCTTCTGAACCATCCCGGAAATCTGGCTGCCGACCTGCACGTTCAGCACCGGGTTCAACTGTCCGGTGGCCGTGACCGCCTGCAGCAGATCGCCGCGCGTCACCGGCTTAGTGAAATATTGCGTGGTCTCCACGACGGGCCTTTTCCAATACCACCAGCCCGCGCCGGCTCCGCCGCCCACGACGAGCAGCAGCACTAGCCAGGTCAGTCCGCCTGCATTTCCATTCTTCGCCATAGCTTTCAAATTCCAAAAAAACACGCCCGAAACCGGCAGCCATCCGGCCCGGCCCGGGATTGCCCGCTCATCGCCACGCCTTGTCTGGCCGCCAACGGCAGACGAGACCGGGGCGGGCCTCATTCAGCGCCCGCCACCGTAGGCTTTCTCGTCGGGAAGACGCGAACATTTTCGACTTTGGCCGGCGCGCTCCTTTGCTTAAGCTCCGCACGTGCTGAATCCATTGACCGAACAACTGCGCGCGGCGCAGCCCCTGACCGGCGAACAAATCGCCGCCGCCATTCCGCTGCTGATCGACGCCCACCTTCCCGCCGAGGAGAAGGCCGCGTTCCTCACCGCCCTCGCGCAGAAGGGCGAGACGACGGCGGAGATCGGCGCGTTCGCCCGCGAACTGCGCGCCCGCTCCGTGCTGCCGCCGCTCGACGCCGCCACGCGCGCCCGCGAAATCCTCGATGTCTGCGGCACCGGCGGCGACCGCCTCAACACTTTCAACATCTCCACCACCGTCGCGCTCATCGCCGCCGCCGCCGGCGTGACCGTGGCCAAGCACGGCAACCGCGCCGTCACCTCGCAGTCCGGCAGCGCGGACGTGCTCGAGGCGCTCGGCCTCCGCATCGACCTCACGCCGGAACAGGCCGCGCGGTCGTTGCGCGAACACGGCTTCGCGTTTTTCTTCGCGCCCAATTATCACCCGGCTTTCCGGCACCTCGCGCCCGCGCGGAAGCTTTGCGCCGAACGCGGCCAGCGCACGATTTTCAACTTCCTCGGCCCGCTCCTCAACCCCGCCCGGCCCTCCGCGCAGCTCGTCGGCGTCC
>CANMZY010000138.1:0-8125 GCA_947502425.1 Verrucomicrobiales bacterium | reverse complement strand
CAGTGGGCGAGCGGCTCCCGCGGACGTCCGGGCTTTCCGCTGTCATCCGTCTGCTGGATGAAAGTGACCGGCTCGGCCAGCGAACCGTCGGCCTTGATCGGCACGGATTCGATGCTCCCGCCGCCGTAGTTGGCGAGCAGCACGTTTTTCCCCGCGCCGTCCACGACGAGATGACACGGCCCCGCGCCGCCGGCGGTCTGCTGGTTCAAGGCCGTGAGGCCGCCGGTCTTGGCGTCGATGGCAAAGGCGCTGACCGCCCCGGCCTTCGCGCCGGAACCGGTTTCATTGATCGTATAAAGAAACTTCTGGCTGGGATGCACCGCGAGATACGTGGGGTTGGCCGACTCGGCCACCAGTTCCGGCTGCGCCAACCCGCCCGTGGCGAGGTCGAGCCGGCTGCGATAAATACCCTTGCTCTGTTTGCTGGTGTAGGTGCCGACATAGACGAACATCGAGCCGGGCGCGGCCGGCTTCGAGACGGACTGATAGCCGGTGACGACCAGCAGGCTGAGGAGGGAAGCGAGGAGACAGCGCCGAGAGATGATTTTCACCCCGCGATGAAACACCGTTTGCGGTGACCGGTTCAAGAACGGAATCAACGGAGGACACCCGTAGCGGCGGACGCCCTCGCCTGCCGCTACGATTTCACACCAAACAGCCGCCCGTGTTCGAGCATTGCGAATCGGTCGGTCATGCCGGCGAGGTAATCGCAGATGGCGAGGGGCCAGCCGTCCTTCCGGGCGCGCTTGCGGGTGAACTCGCTGATCTCGCCGTGATGGGCGGTGTAGTGGTGAAACAAATCCTCGAGCATCTGCACCGCCCGTAGGTTCGGGCCGTGAACTTCCGGTGAGTAGTAAAGATTTTTGTAGAGGTAACGGCGCAGCTCCTGGTTTTGCGCGCGGCGTTCCGGGCTGTATTGCACCAGCGGTTTCGGCTGGAGCCGAACAGCATCGGCGCTGGACACGCCGGTGGCGCGCAGGCGTTCTTCGGTGGTGTTCACCACGTCCTTCACCTGGCCGTCGATCAGGCAGCGGATGATGAAGTAATGGCGGCATTCCTCGGGCAGCACGCCGTGTTCGCGCTGGATGGTGCGGTCGGCCTGCGCCCAGATGCGGACGTCGCGCCGCAGGTTTTTCTCCGAGAGCAGGCCGGAGGCGAGGCCGTCGTCGAGATCGTGGCTGTAGTAGGTGATCTCGTCGGCGAGGTTGGCGACCTGCGCCTCGAGGGAGGAGGATTTTGCGTCGAAGCCCTTGCGCCTAGCGGGATGATCACAGGCGGTGTAGTGCTTCACGAGTCCCTCGCGCACCTCCCAGCTCAGGTTCAGTCCACGAAAGCCCGGATACTTCTGCTCCAATTCCTCGACGATCCGCAGGCTCTGGCGGTTGTGCTCGAAGCCGCTGTGCTTTTTCATTAGGCGGTTCAAGCACGCCTCGCCCTTGTGCCCGAACGGCGGATGGCCGAGGTCGTGCGCGAGCGCAATGGTCTCGGTGAGGTCCTCGTTGATCCGGAGCGCGCGGGCGATGTTCCGCGAGATGCCCGCGACTTCCATGGTGTGGGTGAGCCGGGTGCGGAGGTGGTCGCCGGTGCCGTTAAGAAAAACCTGGGTCTTGTATTCGAGCCGGCGGAAGGCGCGCGAGTGGATCACGCGGTCGCGGTCGCGCTGGTAGTGGGTGCGCCATTCGGGCGGTTCCTCGGTGTGCTGGCGTCCGCGGGTGTCGGCGCTGAACTGGGCGTAGGGCGCGAGGAATTGTCGTTCGCGGGCCTCGAGGTCTGCGCGTGTGCAGGGCATGGTCAGCTCGCCACCAATTCTTGGACGCTCACGCCGCGCAGATCGAACAACCGCTTGATGGCGTCCTCGATCAGGTTGTTCGGACAGGACGCGCCGGCGGTGATGCCGACGGTGATCTTGCCGGACGGGAGCCAGTCGCGCGTCTCGACCTCCTCGTGCCGGTGCTGATCCCAGTGGACGATGATCTGGTCGTTCGCCATTTTCGCGGCGTTCTTGATGAAGTAGGTGGGCAGCACCGCCTCGCCCATCTCGGCGAGATGCGAGGTGTTCGACGAGTTGTAGCCGCCGATGACGATGAGCAGGTCCAGTTTTTCCTTGAGCAGTTTTTCCAGCGCGTCCTGCCGGTCCTGGGTCGCGCCGCAGATGGTGTCGAAGAACCGGAAGTGCTGGGCGATGTTTTCCACGCCATACTTTTTCTCCATCGTGGCCCGGAAACGGCGCTGCACCTCCTCGGTTTCCCCGCGCAGCATGGTGGTCTGATTCGCCACGCCCACGGCCTCGAGGTTTTTGTCCGGGTCAAAGTCCGGCGAGTGGGCGCCCTTGAATTTTTCCAGAAACTCCTCCTTGCTCCCGCCGTGGAGAATGTAATTACAAACGTAGTCCGTCTCCCCGAGGCTGAAGCAGACGAGGTAATGGCCGCTCCCGTAGGCCGTGGCCTGGGAGGTGGTGGCCTTGGTCTCCTCGTGCTTGGCCTTGCCGTGGATGATGCTGGTGACACTCTCCTTCGAGTATTGCCGCACGCGCTTCCAGACGCTCATCACGTCGCCGCAGGTGGTGTCCACCAGCACGCACTGCTTCTCCTCGAGCTTCCGGCGCGTGACAACCTCGGTGCCGAAGGCGGGGATGATGACGACATCTCCGGGATGCAGCCGGGACAGCTCCTCGTCGTCGGGCTTGGGCGAAATGGTCAGGATGCCGAGGTTGCTGATCTGGTCGTTGACTTCCGGGTTGTGGATGATTTCGCCGAGCAGATAGATCGGCTTCTCCGGCGGAAACGATTTGCGCGCCGCGTAGGCGAGGTCAATGGCGCGCTCGACACCGTAACAAAAACCGAACTCCTTCGCGAGCTTGATGCTCAGCAAACCATCGGCGGAGAGCACGCTGCCCTTGGCGCGGATGCGCTCGACGAGTTCGCTACGGTAATGCGAGATGACCTGGGCCTGGACGGCCTCCATGATCTCAGGCCGGCGGAGATTGATCTTTTGGGGCGCGACAGGCGCGGTGGTTGACATAGCGAGGCAAACTTTAACAGCGGCCAGGCGAGCGTCCAGTGCAAAGCCGGACGGACCGGACGTGACGATGGGCGGCGTTGACAGTGCGTTGCGGCGGCTGCTTTAGTTCTCCGGCAACAAACGCAAATTCACATTCATGTCGCGCCGCATCACAAAAAACTGGAAAGCCCGCCTGCAATCCGTAGTGCCCTTCGGTCTCGGCCAGACCAAGCCCAAACATTTCCGCGACATGGCCAAGATCGTCTGGAAGAACCGCGATAATCTTGGCTACGCGTGGAAGGTCATCACCAAGGGCGTGTGCGACGGCTGCGCGCTCGGCGTCGCCGGGCTGCATGACTGGACGATCAAGGGCACGCACCTGTGCATGACGCGGTTGAATCTGCTTCGGTTGAACACCATGCCGGCGCTGGATGAAAGGCTGCTTGAGAACGTGGAAGAGCTGCGGATGAAACTCGCGGCGGAGCGCCGGTCTCCGACCCGGCGCGAATCAAACCCCAAACGCGCCGGCTCGGAGAGCGGCGCTCCGGAATTCGACAACGCCCAACTCCGCGAACTCGGCCGCATCCCCTGCCCTTTGCTGCGCGAACACGGCGCGCGCGGTTTCCGCCGCATCTCCTGGGACGACGCCTACGCGCGCATCGCCAAAAAAATCCGCGACACCGATCCGCATCGCTTCGCCTTCTTCGTCACCTCGCGCGGCGTGACCAACGAGATTTATTACATGGCGCAGAAAGTCGCGCGCTTCCTCGGCACGAACAACGTCGATAACGCCGCGCGCCTCTGCCATTCGCCCAGCACTGGCGCGATGAAGCACGCCATTGGCGTTGCCGCCTCGACGTGCAGCTACCAGGACTGGTATGGCACCGACCTGATTATTTTCTTCGGCGCGAACCCCGCCAACGACCAGCCGGTCACCACCAAATATCTCCACGAGGCCAAGGCGCTCGGCACGAAAATCGTCTGCGTGAACCCGTATCGCGAACCGGGCATGGAGCGTTACTGGGTGCCGAGCACGGCGAGCAGCGCGCTCTTCGGCAGCGATCTCATGGACTACTGGTTTCCCGTGAGCCAAGGCGGCGACATCGCGTTTCTCTACGGCGTGTTAAAAATATTGTTCGAGAACGGCTGGACGAATGAAGCCTTCATCCGCGGGCACACGGCGGATTTTCAAGAGCTGAAACTGAAAACGGAAGGCCTGAAACTCGAAACCTTAGAGGCGCAGTCCGGCCTGACCCGCGCCGACATGCGGGAGTTTGCCGAGCTGATCCGCGACGCGAAAAACGCCGTGCTCGTCTGGAGCATGGGCATCACGCAGCACGCCTACGGCGGCGACGGCGTCTCGATGGTGCTCAACCTCGGCCTCGCGCGCGGCTACGTGGGCCGCGACAAAAACGGCCTCATGCCGATCCGCGGCCACAGCAGCGTGCAGGGCGGCGCGGAGATGGGCGCCTATGCCACGGCCTTCCCCGGCGGCAAGACCGTCAACGCCGCGAACGCCAAAAATCTTTCCGAACAATACGGTTTCCCCGTGCCCGACTGGCCCGGACTGACCGCCGTGGACATGGTCGAGCAGGGCGCGCGCGGCCAGCTCGACGTGCTTTATTGTCTCGGCGGAAATTTTCTCCGCACCCTGCCGGAGCCGGATTACGTGGCCCGCGCGATGGCCAACGTCCCGCTGCGCGTCCACCAGGACATCATCCTCACCGACCAGATGTTCATCGAGGCGAAGGAGGAGGTCATCCTGCTCCCGGCGAAAACGCGCTACGAACAGGATGACGGAGGCACGGAAACCACCACCGAACGCCGCATCATTTTCAGTCCGGAAATCCCGCGCCAGGTCGGCGAGTGCAAGGCGGAGTGGAAAATTTTGCGCGAGCTGGCCGCCGCCGTCTGGCCGGAGCGCGCCCACCTGCTCGGCTGCGAAACGGGCCAGGCCATGCGCGACGAGATCGCCCGCGTCGTCCCGTTCTACGACGGCTTTCAGCACCTCCGCAAAACCGGCGACGCTTTTCAATACGGCGGCGCGCATCTTTGTGCCAACGGCCAGTTCGCCACCGCTGACGGACAGGCACATTTCCGCGTCGTGGAGTTGCCGAAGCTCGCGGATCATTCAGCGGGCGACACGTTTGAAGTCAGCACGCGGCGCGGCAAACAGTTCAACACGCTCATCTACGCCGAGATTGATCCGCTCACCGGCGCGGCGCGCGACGCGGTTTTCTTCAACCCGGACGATGCCGCGCGGCTGCACCTCGCGCAGAGCGACCGCATCACGCTGGTGAACGATCTGGGCCGCTACGAGGGCCGGGTCTTTCTCGCGCCGATTGCGCGCGGCAACTTGCAGGTCCACTGGCCGGAGGCGAACCATCTGATCCGTCGCGGCCTGACCGACACGCTCGGCGGCGTGCCGGATTACAACGCGCAGGTGCGCGTGGAGAAATCGCCGTGAAGCAAGGTAGGGCGCGTCACTCCGTGCGCGCCATCGGGCGATTGCAACCAGCGGCGGGCAGAGGACTGCCCGCCCTACCCGGTGGAACAATTGAAACATTTAAAGACTGAAACCAAACAGGTCTGGCACTGGGATTCCGGCGGCCCGCCGCGGCGGCGGCCGGAGGAACTGGCCGTCGAGGAACCGCTGGAAATCCAGGTGGACACGCGCCCGGTGAGCGTGACGATGCGCACGCCCGGCCATGACGCGGAACTAGCCGTCGGCTTTCTGCTTTCAGAAGGGTTGATTAAAACTCAGGCCGACCTCCGCCAGATCAAACCGCATCCGCGCAACCGGAACGGCAACACGCTGAACGTCTTTCTCGCGCCGGAGGTGACCGTCGATTTCGCGCGGCTCACCCGGCACGTCTTTGCGTCGTCGAGCTGCGGACTGTGCGGCAAGGCGAGCATCGCCGCCGTGCATCAACATTTTCCGGCGGTGCGCGGAAAATTTTCCGTGGCCGCGAGAACGCTCCTTGCCCTGCCGGAGCGGATGCGGCTCGGCCAGGAGGCCTTCGACCGCACGGGCGGCCTGCACGCGGCGGCGCTGTTCACGTCGGACGGCGAACTGGTGGTGTTGCGGGAAGACGTGGGGCGGCACAACGCGGTAGACAAGGTGCTCGGCTTCGGCCTGCTCAATGGACGACTGCCGTTCGACCGCCACGTCCTGATGGTGAGCGGACGGGCGTCGTTCGAGATATTGCAGAAGGCGCTGGCGGCGCGGGTCGCGGTGGTCTGCGCGGTGTCCGCGCCGTCAAGCCTGGCGGTGGAATTCGCGCGCCGGAGCGGACAGACGCTGGTGGGATTTTTGCGCGGCCAGCGGATGAATGTTTACTCGGGGAAAAGCCGGGTGCGGTTTTAATCCGAATTCCGAATTTGGCCTCGGATGGCGCCCGTAGCGCGGGTTTCCAAACCTGCTGTGTCGCCGACTTCCAAGTCGGCAGGGCCTCGGACGACGCGGCGCACCAAAAGTCCCAGCGGGCGCAGGTTTGGAAACCCCCGATACAGCAGGCTCGGAGGCCTGAATTACGTGGGCCTGCCCGGTTCCGACTTCGGAGTTCGGGTTTATACTTAATCCTGCGTGGCGGCTTCCCGGCAGTTGAAATGCAGGGGAGCGCAGCCGCCCCGGCTGCTGTTCGGGGCGCCCGCGCGGCGAACACGAGCGCGCCGGAACCTACCGAACAGTGGGGGGGGGGAGTCCAGACGCAACTCGTGGGGCGCGAGGGCGCGACCCACTGCGCCCGAGGCGGGCGCGCTCCCCGTTCCTACTGCTTGGTTCCGGTTTAGGTGGAGAAACGGGCGGTCTGCTAGCCAACCGCGACGATGGGCTGGAGTTTTGCAGAGGTTCAACAGGCGATGCCGGGAAGGAAGGGGGGAAACCGTGACGAGGCGACCCGACTAAATCAGCGGCCCTCGTTCATGCGGCTGGGAAAACCGTTCTCCCAGCCTTTCTGTGCGTTCCAAGGACGGGAGGAGGTGTTTTCCGCCTCGGTCGTGGTGCAACCAGTGCCTGCCAAGGCCAGCACGGCCAGCACCAGCAGCAGCCAGACGAACCGGGAGATGAGCGGATGATTTTTCATGGCCAAAAAAATTCGTCAATACAATACCTGGTCGCCTTCCTTGATGTCGGACAATTTCCATCCGGGCAGAACATTGGCAATGCAGCGGTCCGGCATGACGTTGAGAATTTTCACTTTCCCGACCAGCTTACTGTCGCGGTGAACCATCATCTTGCCGTGTTGCAGCACGCCCTGCTTTTCCCCGATGTCGAGCACGACAAAGTCCCATTTCGGATCGACGACCTTGACGACGCCTTTCAGGCCAATCGGCAGGATAACTTCGTAATCTTCATTGGTGCCAATCAGGAAGGCTATTTGAGCGTCCAAAGCCTTTACTTTGCGCGCCAGAATTTTCTTTTCCTCCTCGATGACTCCGATGGAATCATAGGCTTTTTTGAGATCGGCGATCGCCTTTTTGACCTGCTCGGGAGTCACTTCCAGAACCGTCCATTTCGCCAGATCCAGTTGCGCGGTCTTTTTCTCGGCGAGGGCCTGCTCCAACGTTTTCCCGAGGGCAATCTTGGCGGCCTCAGCGTCAGCGAGCTTGGTGGTGGTGGAAGCCAGTTCGGTCTGGGTGTTGGCGAGTTCGGTGGCGGTCTTGGCGAGCTTGTCCTTGGTGTCGGTCAAGTCTTCGTTTGTTTTCTTATGCTCGGCTTTTTCCATGCGCAGCCAGTCGATGTTCTGGTTGCGGACGGCGATGATCCCGGTAACGTGCTCGCGCACCTTCAACTGGGTCAGGACAATCACACCCGCCCCCGCGAGGATGGCAAAGATCAGAGAGATTCGAAGCAGCATGGTTTTAAAAGTTAAGGTTCAATTTCAACTAAAATTAGACGGCGCGCGCGCGCCTGTCAACGCCCGCCTTCGACCGTTTTTTGGCTCACTTCTCGCCGGCCAGTTTCCGGGCGCGCACCAGCGTGCTCTCCGAGCGCAGCTCCAGTTCGTTGCTGACGATCCAGTGATAGCGCCAGATCGGGTTCTCCGGCTGATCTGAGGCCGGATCGACGAGCATCCGGGTCCGCTGAAAGTCATCCATCAGGACTTTGTTCGGCAGCCGGGCC
>CANMZY010000137.1:0-8138 GCA_947502425.1 Verrucomicrobiales bacterium | reverse complement strand
TACACTCTTGCCCGCCGGTTGCCGCTTCGCCCCGCGTTGTTCGATGGCGAAGCCGGACTGCACGCAAAAAATACCTGATCTGGTCGAAGTCGAGCCGGGAAGATTCGTGCGCTGTCCGTATTGGAACCAATGACTCCCCCGTCTGCCCGATTGACGCCTGCGCCCGGCTGCGTTTAACTGTCTAGGATGAGCACGGTTGCTGAAATCAAAGCGGCGATTGACCAACTGTCACTCCAAGAGCGGTGCGAACCGGAGGCGTTGCTGCATCCCCTCGAGGATGATGGTTGGGACCGGCAAATGAAACGCGAGGCGGCTGCCGGCAAATTTGGGGCGCTCCATCGCGAAGCAGAAGCCGGGGCCAAAGCCGGAACTTTGCGCGACTTTTCAGGTCGAGGGCCGGGATGAGGGCGAGCCTTCCTCCATTCCACCGGAAACAGGGTGGAATCGTGTCATCGCGGCAAGCGGTTTAACTCCGGAAGAGTTTTGGGGAAGATCTAATCTTTTCACGCCATGCCACTACTCGAAGTCAAAAATCTGAAAGCCGCCTCCCGGCTTGCCACCTCTCCGGTTCCAGCTAAACTAAAGTCATGAAATTCCGCATCATCATCCAGCCCGACGAGGACGGTGTATTCGTGGCCGAGTGTCCGACTTTGCCGGGTTGCATTTCCCAAGGCGCGACCCGCGCCGAGGCCATCACCAACGTTCAAGACGCCATCCAAGGCTACTTGACCAGCTTGGAAAAGCACGGCGAACCGATCCCGCTGCCCATCACGGAAGAAGTGGTCGAGGTGTCGGCATGAGCAGGCAACCGGTCTGCTCCGGCACGGATGCAGTGCGGGCCTTTCGCAAACTTGGTTATGAAGTCGATCACCAAACCGGCAGCCACATCATTCTCCGCCATTCAAACATGCGTCGCCTGACTGTGCCCAATCATCGTAAACTTGCCCAAGGAACCTTGCGTGCCCTAATTCGCGAGTCGGGACTGACCAAAAAACAGTTCGCCGAATTGCTCTAACCTTATCCTCCAAACTGCATGTCCGCCGCCAAACTCCTCGAAGTCAAAAATCTTAAAGTCCACTTTCCCGTCAAGCACGGGCTGTTCAGTCGCGTCCGCGCGCACGTCAAGGCCGTGGACGACATCAGCCTGGCGCTGGCGCCGGGCGAGACGCTCGGCCTCGTCGGCGAGAGCGGCTGCGGCAAGACCACGCTGGGCCGCGCCATCATCCGGCTGATCGAGCCGACGGCGGGCCAGGTATTTTTTGAAAACGAGGAGATCACCGGGATGGACGGCGCCGACCTGCGCGCGCGCCGCCGCCGGTTCCAGATGATTTTTCAAGATCCCTACGGCTCGCTCAACCCGCGCATGACCGTCGGTGAAATCATCGGCGAGGCCATCGACATCCACAAGCTCGCCGCGAGCAAAGAAGCGCGGGAGGCGCGCATCAAGGAACTACTCAAGGCCGTGGGCCTGGACCCGCTCCACGCGCAGCGTTATCCGCATGAGTTCAGCGGCGGGCAGCGGCAGCGCATCGGCATTGCCCGCGCGCTGGCGGTGGAGCCGAAGCTGATTGTCTGCGACGAGCCGGTGAGCGCGCTGGATGTGTCGGTGCAGGCGCAGATCATCAACTTGCTCCAGGATTTGCAGCGCGAGCGCGGGCTGACGTTTCTCTTCATCGCGCATGATCTGGCGGTGGTGGAGCACATCAGCCGACGCGTGATGGTGATGTATCTGGGCAAGACGGTGGAGCTTGCGGAGGCGAAGGTGCTGTGCCGCGAGCCGAAGCATCCCTACACGCAGGCGCTCATCTCCGCCGTGCCGGTGGTGGACCCGGACGCGAAACGCCGGCGCATCGTGCTGCCGGGCGACGTGCCTTCGCCGATCGATCCGCCGCCGGGCTGTCCGTTTCATCCGCGCTGTCCGGTGGCGGAGGCGCGCTGCCGGACGGAGGTGCCGGCGTTGCGCGAGATCACGCCCGACCACTGGGCGGCGTGTCATCTGGCGAAGTGATCTTCGAGGCGCGCTGAACTGCGTGTCGGAGCGCGGCGTTCACGCCGCTTCAATGCGGATGACTTTTTGGTTTTCGACGCCGGCTGGTCAAGCGACGCTGAAGTGTCGTGAACGCCGCGCTCCCCGGCGGGGGCTTTACTTCGCGTGAATTTTTCGGGTGGCCGTCCAGTCGGTTTCTGCTGTAACCGTCCCGTCTCGCCGGTCGTCCAAGTGCCAACATGATTCGTCCTGGAAATAAATTTCGCGCCGTGCGCCGCGCGTTCACGCTGATCGAGTTGCTGGTGGTCATTGCCATCATTGCCATTCTTGCCGGGATGCTGCTGCCTGCGCTGGGGCGCGCGAAGGAGTCGGCCCGGCGCATCAGTTGCGTCAACAACCTGAAAAATCTCGGCCTAGCGGCGCGGATGTACGTGGATGAAAACGACGACCGGTTTCCGCCGCGCGGCGTGACCTCGAACCGGTGGCCTTCCGCCCTCCAGCTTTATTACGTGGAGGCGAAGGTCCTGCGCTGCGCCACCGACGGACCGGCCCCGTATTCGTTCGGCATGGGTGCGGGCGGGACCAATGCGTTTGTGGGCGACCAGGCCCCGCGCAGCTACATCATCAATGGCTGGAACGATTATTTTCTGTCCCAGGGCGCGACCGCCTACGGACGCTACACCAACGGGAGCGGGGAAATGGTCATGGCCGAGGCGGCCATTTTGGAGCAGACGGAGACGATCGTCTTCGGTGAAAAGGAAACGTCGTCCGGCCATTACTGGATGGACTATGAAATGTACGACGACCTCCAGCAACTGGAGCAGGCCCGCCACAATGTGAACGTGAGGAAGTCCGGCGTGGGCGGCTCCAACTTTGCCTTCGCCGACGGCAGCGCGCGCTATCTGGGGTTTGGCAAAAGCCTGGCCCCGCTCAACCTGTGGGCGGTGATTCCGTCCTACCGGCAGGTGCCGGTTTACGCGCCGTGACCGGCGCGGCGTCTTCTCATTTCCGCATCGACGGGCGGGCTGCTGGTCACATGCCGTGCGCCGCGCCACGCCGGCACCGCCGCCACCACTGAGCCGATCACGCCGGCGGCCACCGCCGACCAAAGCTGGTGCGCGGCGTTGCCGGCCACGAAATAGAGGTTGAGCAGCAGCCAGACGATCAGCGGGTAAACATCCACCGGCTGCCGGGCCGGCTTTTTGTTGATGAGCCACGGCAGGGTGAAGGTGAGGACGGCCAGCACGGCGACGAACCAGCCGAGGAAACTGACCAGCGGCGCGGAGTACCAGTTGGGAATTCCATCGAGCGTGCGCCAGATCCAGTACGACCGCACTTTGACCGCGTACGGTTCCAGCCCCAGATCGACAATCACGGCGAGCAGGGCGGTGAGGCCGATCACCCAGAAGCCATAGTGGGCGTTCTGCCGCCAGGGCCGCATGATCAGATGCGCCACGCCCCGGCAATTGAGCACGATCACCACCCAGAGGAGCGGGATCAGCACCGGCAGGGTCTCGAACAATTCCGGCCCGGTGTTGCCGAGGTAATGAAACGGCCCGAACGGGAGACCGAAGCGGACGCCGACGATGACGATGACGCCGGAGAGGAGCGTGATGGTGCCGGCGGCGGCAAGCGCGTTTTGCAAAGAGAGGAACCGCGCGAGCGACGCGACGGAGGTGATGGCGGCGAGTACGATCAGCAGTCCTTCCGTCCAGCGCCAGGTCGGCGGGATTTGCAGCAGCAGCAGCGTGATGGCGGCCGCGTAGCAGAGGAAGAACAGGATGAAGAACGGCAGGTGCCGGATCGAGGCGAAGGCCGGCGCCGGCTGGACGGGTGGATGGGAACCGCGAGTCATGGCGGCGCGGATCGCAGGGAGTTCATGTTTGGCCCCACAGGAGAACGATGGGAAATCAACCGCCGAGCAGCGAAGTGGGCCGGTGGCTGTCGCCATCGACGCCGAATTTTGGAAACGCCTTGATCGAAAACGTGAAGGCGACCGTGTAGTCGGGCGGGCCGATGCGGGTGTCACGGACGCGGAAGGTCAGCGCCCCGGTCCAGCTCCGCAGGTCGCGGTAGATCGTGTAGAGCTGCTGCTCCATGCGGCCGTCCCGAGCCTCGTAATGGTGCGCAGCCTGCGCGCCCCAGTTCTCGCTGAGGCGGACGTAAACACTGCTGATGATGAGATTGTTTCCGAGGCCGAACACCGGCGAATCCACGCGGTAACGATGGCCGAGGGAGACGCTCCATTCGCTGCCCGGCTCGAGGACGAGGGTGTGGTTGGCCTCGGTGAATTTTTCCCGGGCGAGGTCAAAGCGGGTTTCGGAGCTGAGGGTCAGCCAGGAGCGCGGCTTGAAATCTATGTCGGAATAGACATCCGAAAAAGTTGCCGGCCCCGGCCGCCGGTCGAGCCGCCAGTCGGTGTAGAGCGCCCAGTTGAGCACGTTGTCCAAGCCGTCGGCGCGTTTGGTCTGGAGTTTGTTCCGCAGACCGAGGCGGAGCACGTTCTGGCTGTCGATGCTGTCGATGGCGTTGTAGTCGGGATAATCAATCGGCAGCAGGCGGTAGCTGGGCAGCTCGGAATCAAACTGCGGCAACTGCGCCGGTCGCGCGGTGGGCGTCGGCACGAACACGTAGTTGAAGGTCGGCTCGATGATGTGGCGCAGCCCCTTCACGTCCCAGAGGCCGCTCTCGAGGTCGCGCCAGACGCGCGAGGCCTTGAAGGAAATTTCCGCGCCGGTGTTGAAGACGCCGCGCGTCTGCGCGGTGGTGGTGGCTCCGCGCCCGTCGGCCTCGCCGTAGTAGGTGAAGCGGCCGCCGACGCGCGGCGCGACGTTCAGCCAGCCGAAAAAAGTCTGCGGCAAAGTGATCTGGTGGTAGGTGTCCGCGCGGGTCGCGCTGTAGGCGTTCGTGCGGAGGTCGGGAAAAACGTGGCGGAAATAGCCGGCGGAACTTTCGCTCTCGTAGTAGAGCGGGGTGGTGCCGAGCTGCTGGCGCAAACCGGTGAGTTTCAAGTCGGGCAGGCGCTCGACGGTCTCCTGGAAATTGTTCACCTGCGGCTGGGCGAGGAGGTTGAGGTTCCAGTTGGCCCACTGCTTGTTCAGTTCGAGGAACGAACCCGGCTGGGTGTTCTCCCGGTATTCCGGCTCGTAGAAATCGCGCACCACCTGATTGTCGGTCTGATAGCGGATGACAGTCTTGAAGGTGAAATTGGTGTCGAGCGTGGCGTGGTCGGAGAAGTAAAGGCGCTGGCGGTTCCTTGGAATGGGCTGGTCGAACGGGTCGAGGCCGGGCGCGTTGTCGTCCGTGTAGTAGTAGCGGAACTGGCCCTCGCCCAGCAGCGGCGAGCGCCAGTTGAAATCCGGTCCGAAGCCCACGCCGCGCTGCGCGCGGAGGTCGAGGTTGAGCGCGCCGTTGAGATGCTTGCTATAATACCAGTTGTAGCTGTTGAGCAGGTAGGGGCCGAACTGGCTGCGGTAGCCGGGGGTGACCTCGTAATTGTTCGGATGCCGCTCCAGGCTTTTGTGCATCCAGGGCCAGTAGAAGACCGGCACGTCGCCGAGATAGAGCACGGCGTTGCGGGCCTCGATGTATTTGCCAGGAACAATGATCATGCGGCTGGCGCGAATGCGGTGGGCTGGCGCGGAGTTGTCGTCGGTGGTGAAGAACACATTGGTCGCCGTGTAAATTTGATTGGTCGGATCGGTGATGAGGCCGGGGCCGGCGGCGAAGAATGGGCGCTGGCCGGTTTTGAAATCCTTGCCGGCCAGCACGCGGGTTTTGAAATTGTAGGACAGCCGGTCGCCGCGCCAGAGCTGGCCCTCGCGCCGCACCAGCACGCTGCCCTCGGCCAGGGTGTCGCCGGTGTTCCGGTTCAGGGTCACGCGGCGGGCGGTCAGGACGGTGCCGCCGTAGGTGACGGAGACGCCGTTGGTCGCGGTGGCCACGCCGGTCTGGAGGTCGTAGTCGAACTCGCCCTGGTCAAGCGACTCGATGATCCAGGTGGTGTTGGTCTCCGCCGCGCGCAACCGGCCTGTCCCGGCCAGCAGGACGAGGAAAAGAAGGAGCAGGCGCAGGTTTTTCATTCAGCGCGGAGAGTGAAGCAAATCACCCCCGTACTGCCAAGCGGGATTTGGAGAAAGTAGCGGGTGCTGGGGAAGTGCTCAGTGCTCAGTTCTTCGGCGGCGCAAGAAATCCTTCCGGACATTTTCCGGGAGGGAGTCTGCATCCGGACCAATGTTTTCTGACCCGGATCAATAGATCAGGAACTCCTTCAACCGGAAGCTGCCCGTCACCCGGACTTTCTTGGTGCCGCCGTCCTTCCCCATGATGAAATCCATGCGCCCGGTGATGACGCGGCTCGCCAGATCATTTGCCAACTCGCAAAGGTCGATGCTGTCGGTGCCGCCGTCGCCCGCGCGGCCCCGTAGTGAAGAGGAGCGAGGCCCAGGGATTGGTGGATACGCTCTTATTGAAGACGGCGCCGCCGGTGGAGCTGTCACTGTAGATGGGGGCGATTCCCGTCCGGTTGCTGATCGTGAGAAAAAAGAACTAAATTTTTTGAAGGTGAAGGCGTGCCGTTGATCGAATTGTTGGCGGCGTTCGGCGGATGAAAACCGCCCCCGGCAAAATTTGTTTCATAGCTCAGTGTCAGCGGGCTGAGCGCCGCCCCGATGGAATTGATCGTTTCATTAACGGTATTGCCCTCAAGCCAATGACGGTCGCCAGGAGATAGGCGGTGCTCGCCGCCGGAATCGCATTCGGATCGGGCGCGCTGACAATGTTCAAGAGGGCGTTGCTGCGGGTGCCAAGCGTCGCGCCGCCGGTCACGTTGTTCAAAACCAGGTTGACGGTTTCGGTCGACTCACTGGCCACATCGGTCGCAATGGGGATAAGGATGGTCTTGCTGATTTCATTCGCGACGAAGTTGAGGTTGGAGGAAAGGGCAGAGTAATCCGCACCGGGCGTGGCCGCACCGGGCGCAGTAAAAAATGCAAGATCACGCCGCTGGGGTGGGCCGTGCCTTCGGTGACGGCATAGGCGGCCGCGCTGAACTGGCTGACTCCGCCCGCAGCGTTGTCCACGATTGTCACGGTGCCGTTGGTGCGTGAGCCAACCAGCAAGCCGAAGCTCGGGTTGCTCAAGGTGCCGGTGAAATATTCGTCATCTTCCTGTGATGGTGAGGACGGAGGTGCTGCGCGTGCCGAGCGTTGCGCCGCCGATCGGGGCGCTCAAGCTGAGGTTCACAGTTTCGTTTCCTTCGACGAAGTTGTCGTTGACGATGGGAATCAGAACGGTCTTGGTCACTTCATTGGCGGCGAAGTTGATCGTGCTGGACACCGCCGTGTAATCCGCGCCCGCCGTGGCGGTGCCGTTCTGGGTCTCGAAGCGGACGCTGACGCCGCTGGCCGCACCGCCGGTGCGGGTGACGATGATGCTGGCGGCGGGGCCGGCCTCGGTGATGGTGTAGGTAATGGCGCTGAATTGGATGATGCCGCCCAGATCGTTGTCCAGGATGGTCACGGTGGCGTTGCTGCTGCTGCCGAGCTGGAAGCCGGTGCTCGGGTTGCTCAAGGTGACGGAGAAGATTTCGTCTCCTTCCACGACGGTGTCGTTGACGATCGGGATGGTGATGGTCTTGGTTAGGACGTTCGCGGCAAAGGTCACTGTGCCATTAGTGCCCTTGTAGTCGTTGGTGGAAATCGCGGAGCCGTTGACGGTGTTGAATTGCACGCTGCCGGCGGCGGCGGCCGGGCCGGTGCGCGCGACGGTGAGAATGACCGTGGGCCCGGCCTCGGAGTTGGTGAAGGTGGTGCTGACGAATTGGATCATGATCTCGTCGTCGATGATGGTGAGGACGGCATTGGAGATGACCCCGAGGGTGGCACCGCCGCCCGGATTGCGGAGGGTGAGTTGAACAGCTTCGTTTCCTTCGGCGAGGCTGTCGTTGAGGACGGGAATCAATACGGTCTGGCTCACTTGATTGGAGGCGAAGACGAGGGTGGCGGACACCGCCGTGTAATCCAGGTCCGCCGTGGCGGTGAGGTCCATGGTGTCGAAATCCACGGTGACGCCGCTGGCGGAGCCGCCGGTGCGGGTGACGGTGATGGTGGCCAGGCCACCGGTTTCGCTGCGGCTGTAGGCGGCGAGGCTG
>CANMZY010000136.1:0-8193 GCA_947502425.1 Verrucomicrobiales bacterium | reverse complement strand
CGTGACCGGGCCGGTGTAAACCTGCTTCTGTAAATTGTCTTTCTTCCCTCCGTCTTCACCCCTCCGGGGTGAGGCGGAGCGAGCCGAGCGCAGCCTAACCCCGGAGGGGTGAAGACGCGCCGCGCGATTTCCGACTGTTTCCTTGCGGCGAGCAGCGGTCGTCCGGCAAAATCGGCGTGAACTGGCAAAAGCCACGAAACCGATGCTTGCCAAGGGTCCTTGAGTGGGCAAAATTACCGCCAATGAACCCGACGCGAAAGCAATTCTCCCTGAACCGCGGAGCGTCCAGAAAGCAAATTCCTATCAGTAGTTTATGAAACCGAAACTCATCCTGACCATCCTGCTCACCGCCCTTTTGGGCCACCCACTACGCGCGGAGCCCGTCGCGCCGGTGGTTCCCATCAAGGTCAAACCATTTGCCTTAAATCAGGTGCGTCTGCTGGACGGTCCGTTCAAGAAGGCGACGGAGATCAATAAGGCCTACTTGCTGAAGGTGGAGCCGGATCGGATGCTCTGGCCCTTTCATCAATACGCCGGCCTGCCGACCAAGGGGGAGAGATACGGCGGCTGGGCGAAGAAAGACTGCGTCGGTCATGAGGCCGGACACTACCTGAGTGCCCTGGCGCTAATGTATGCCAGCACCGGCGACGCCGAGATGAAAAAGCGCGTGGACTACATGGTGAGTGAGATCGCCGTCGTGCAGGAGAAGCACGGAAACGGCTATGCCGGGCCGGTCCGTCCGGAGGTTTGGAAGCAGGCGTTTTCCGGCGACATCAAGGCCGACGCCTGGGGGATGTGCGGCGGCTATGTCCCCTGGTATGTCATGCACAAGGTCTATGCCGGCCTGATCGATGCCCATGTCCTCACCGGCAACAAGCAGTCGATCGAGGTCGTCACCAAGTTTGCCGACTGGGCGAAAAAGGGCACCGACAACCTGACCGAGGAACAGTTCCAGAAGATGCTGGCTTGCGAATTCGGCGGCATGGTGGAGTCGCTGTCGGAACTTTACGCGCTCACCGGCAAGAAGGATTACCTGACCCTCGCCCGGCGCTTTGACCACAAGGCCATCACCGATCCACTGGCCGCAAAGCAGGACATCCTGACCGGCAAGCACGTCAACACCAACCTTCCCAAAATCCTGGGCGCGGCGCGCCTGTATGAATTGGACGGCCAGCAGCGGGATGCCACCATCGCCAACTTTCTCTGGGACAGCATGGTGGACAGCCGGACGTTTGCCCCCGGCGGCATGGACGTGCGCGAACGCTACATTCCGGCGGGCCAGGAAGCGAAGCAACTGGCTAGCAATGCCAGTGAGTCATGCGTGGTTTACAACACGCTAAAGCTCACGCGCCAACTCTTCGGCTGGCAGCCGGATGCCCGCTACATGGATTACTACGAGCGCGGCCTGTATAACACGATCCTGTGTTCGCAGGATCCGAAAAGCGGCGGTTATACCTATTTCAATTCGATGAAGCCGGGACATTTCAAAATCTACAGCTCGCCTGAAGACGCCATGTGGTGCTGCGTGGGCACCGGCATGGAGAACCACTCGAAGTACGCCGACACGATCTACGGTCGCGACGCCGAGAGCTTGTGGGTGAACCTTTTCATCCCCTCGGAACTCAACTGGCAGGAGAAGGGGCTCACTGTCCGCCAGGAAACGGAGTTCCCCGTCAAGGACACCACGACCCTCAAGATCGGCACCAAGCAAGCGCAGAAGTTGGCGGTAAAAATCCGCGTGCCCTACTGGGCCACCAAGGCGCCGGAAATCACCGTCAACGGCGAGAAGCAAGCCATCGATGCGAAGCCCGCGAGCTACCTGACCCTCACTCGCACCTGGAAGGATGGCGACACGATCAAAGTGCAGTTTCCCATGGCCCTGCATCTCCGTCCGGCCCGCGACGACAAGTCCATGGTCGTGGTGATGTATGGTCCGCTGGTATTGGCGGGAGAACTGGGCAGCGAAGGGATGCCCCCGAGCGTGGTCACCGGCAACAACGTCGCCCACCTCGGTGCCAAAACGCCGCCGGTGCCGGTTCTTGTGGATGCGGCTGCTGATCCTGCCACCTGGCTCAAGCGCGAACCGGGCGAAGGTCTGCGCTTCCGGACCACCGGGGTGGCCAAGCCGCAGGATGTCACGCTCAGTCCGCTCGCGTTCCTGCACCACCAGCGTTACACGGTTTATTGGAAAACGATGACGGCCGCCGACTACACGGCGCAGGCGCAGCCCAAGGCTCCCTGATCTCCTTTGCCTCATGAAACGCATCCCATCCCTCGTCGCCGCCTTCCTGATCGCTTCGCTGGCGGTCAGCACCGCGGCCCCCGTCTCGCTCGACTCCCTGTTGCAGGAAATGCTGGACGTCGAGTCCATCGCCCGCTGGCCGCAGCCGGAGTTCACCTGCAAGCAGGCCAGCAGTTACGACCGGACCAAAGTCGCGCCGGACAAACCGGGTTGGTTCTCCAACAAGGATAACAACCAGTTCATACGCGACGAGGAAAACGAGGGCCGCAAGGAGCGGGTGATGATGGATGCAGCCGGACCGGGGGCGATTGTACGTTTCTGGCTCACGGGGGAGAGCAAGAATGGCGTCCTGCGCATCTATCTCGATGGCGCACCGGCACCCGCGCTGACCTTCAACTCTTTTGACCTGCTGGATGGGAATCTGAAAGTCGGGGCACCGCTCCTTCAGGCGCATCCCAGTTACACCCAAGCCAAGGGTGGGAATAACCTCTACTTTCCCATCCCGTACGCCAGACACTGCAAAGTCACTTGGGAGGAGAAGGGGAAGGGTTGGCGCTTCTACCAAATCAACTACCGCACCTATGCGGCGGGCACCGAGGTGCAGACCTTCGCCCTGCCGCAAGTCGAGGCGTCCAAGGCGCTGATCGAGCGGGTGAATCGGGAGCTGCTGGCCCCTGTGCCCTCTGCCGACGGCAAGGTCGCGTCGCTGAAAAAGGAAATCGCCGCGGGAACCGAGGCGTCGCTCGACCTGCCCGGCGGTCCGGGCGCGGTGCGTGCGCTGGAGCTGCGGCTGGAGACCGCCGATGCCAAAGAGCGGGAGCGCGCGCTGCGCAGCGTCATCGTGAAACTCACCTTCGATGACAAAATGACGGCATGGGTCCCGGCCACGGACTTCTTCGGCACGGGCGCCGGCATCAATGCCCTGAACAGTTGGTATCGCAGCGTCAGCACGGAAGGGGCGATGCGCTGCCGGTGGGTCATGCCTTATTCCAAGTCCGCGCGCGTGACCCTGGAAAACCTCGGCGCGCAGCCGGTGAAGGCCACGCTGGAGGCCACGACCTCGCCGTGGAAGTGGGACGATCGCTCCATGTATTTCCACTCGGCCTGGCGCAACGAGGTGGGACTCAAGACTCCGCCGGTCACCGACTGGAACTACATCCGCATCACCGGACGCGGCGTCTATGCCGGCGACACCCTGACCCTCTTCAACTCCGCCCCCACCTGGTATGGCGAAGGCGACGAAAAGATCTGGGTGGATGGCGAATCCTTCCCCTCCCACATCGGCACCGGGACCGAGGACTACTACGGTTTCTCCTTCGCCCCGCAGGGCATCGTCCAGACCCCGTTCGCCAATCATGTGCGCATCGATGACCCAAAGACCCAGGGCTGGAACATCATGAGCCGCACGCGCCAGCTCGACGGCATTCCCTTTGGCAAGTCCCTGCAGTTCGACATCGAACTTATGTCCTGGAAGCCGACCACGCTCAACTATGCCGCGACGACGCATTGGTATGCCTTTGCCGGTGCGACCAGCAACGTCTCGCCGCAACCCAAGGAAGCCGTCCTGCCCATCCCGACCCTGGCCGAAGCCCAGGCGGCCGGCCCGAAGAGCCAGCAGAAGGAATTCACGGTCGCGAACAAATATCTCATCATGCCCATTCGGAACGGCGGCGAGCGCTCGACGATCAAGGTCTCCATCGACGGCAAAGTGGTTCGGCAATACGGGCTGACCCTCGCGGCCAGCGCGGCGGAGGCACATTGGTATGCCTTCTTCACCATCGGCAACGAGAAGGGCAAAAAAGCCATGGTCGAGGCGACCACCACCAAGGAGGGCTTCGCCCTGATCAAGCAGTCCGACGCCATTCCCGGCGAGGAGAATTTCTACCGCGAGCCTCACCGTCCGCAGTTTCACTTCACCCAAAAGGTCGGATGGAACAACGACCCGAACGGCATGGTCTATCATCAGGGCAAGTGGCACCTTTTCTTCCAGCACAACCCGGTGGGTCTGCCCTGGGGCAACATGACCTGGGGCCACGCGACGAGCAAAGACCTGCTGCATTGGGAGCAGCATCCGGACAAGATATTTCCCAAGACCATGTGCAAGGGCGACGCCTTCTCCGGCAGCGCCATCGTGGACAAAAGGAACACCGGCGGCTGGGGCGAGAATGCGATGGTTATTTTCCTGACCGACACCGGCGCCGGCGAGGCGATTGCCTACAGCACGGACAACGGGGACACGATCACGTTTTACGACCAGAACCCTGTCCTGAAACACAAGGGCCGCGACCCGAAGGTGAGCTGGTATGCCTACGGCAAGGACGACCAGCCACTCGACGACAAGGCAAAGGCGCTCGGTGGTCACTGGGTGATGGCGGTCTATGACGAACATCCGGAGCACAAGAAGAACGCCGCCTTTTACACCTCGACCAACCTCAAGGAATGGACCGAGCAGAGCCATCTGCCCGGTTACTATGAGTGTACCGACCTCTTTCAACTGGCCGTCGATGGCGATGCGAAAAACACCCGCTGGGTCGTCTTTGCGGCCGATGCCCGATATGCCGTGGGTCGGTTTGACGGCAAAACCTTTACTCCCGAGCACGAGGGCAAGCACCAGGTCCACTACGGCCCTTACTACGCCTCCCAGACCTTCGACAATTCGCACGATGGACGCAGGATTCAGATCGGCTGGAACAAGGTCGGCGCACCCGGACCCTACAACCAGCACTTCAGCATCCCCACCGTCCTGACGCTCCGGAAGACCGAGGAAGGCATCCGCATGTTTTGCGAACCCATCCAGGAGATCGATAAATTGCGCGTGAAAACCAACAAGGCGGAGGCGCAGAAGCTGGAAGCGGGTAAACCGATGGACTTGGCCCTGGGCAACGACCTGCTCGACATCCGTCTCACCGTGGAAGTGGGAACCGCCGAGAGCATCGAACTGAAAGTGCCGGGCCGGGTCGTGAAGTACGACGTGAAAGCCGGCAACCTGAACGGAGCCGCGATGAAGCCAGTGGACGGCAAGATTACGGTGCAGGTTCTGGTTGATCGGGCGATCATGGAGATCTCCGGAAATGCCGGGCGCGTCTTTATCTCCGGAGCCGGCCCCGGCAAGAAAGTGGACGCACCCACGCTCTCGCTCACGGCCACCGGCGGCGAAGCCAAAGTCGTGCAGTTTGAAGCTCACGAGTTGAAGTCGATCTGGAACACCCACAAATGATAACGAGTCATCGTCCGACGTTGTCCTTTATTCTGAGCTTCGCGGCATTGCTCCTGTGCGCTGGTGTCGGTTCACCCGTCTTGGCTGCCGACCCTGCGCCCACGAAGTTCGAGATGCCCTTCGCGGCCACCACCAAGGACGAGGCTCAGGCATGGCAGAAGCAAGTCCGCGCGAAACTGCTGGAAGCGGTCCAGCGCCAGGAACCCCGCTCCTCGCTGGAAGAAGTGCCGATGGCTGTGGAAGTGGGCGCGGCGGAGGACAAGGGAACCTATACGCTCTCGACCGTATCGTTTCAGGCCAACAACAAGACGGGCAAGCGGATTGCGGGGCTGCTGGCTGTGCCCAAGCAGCCGGGGCCGCGGCCAGCCATGATCTGTCTGCACGGCCATGGCGGTTCTGCGAAGCATGCCTTCGACGCGAAGGGCATTTATCATGGCTTTGCCGATCGCTTTGCCCGCGGCGGTTACGTGGTCTTTGCCCCGACCCTTGGGCACCGCAAGTATGCGGCGATGGTGCTGTGGGACCTGATGCGGGCGGTCGAGTTGCTCCAGTCGCGACCCGAGGTGGACCCGGCGAAGATCGGCGTGGCCGGGCTCTCGATGGGCGGCGAGTGGGCGATGTTGCTCGCGGCCTGCGACGAACGCATGAAGGCCGCGGTGATCAGCGGATGGATGTGCTCAAACGAAGGGATTCTGTCCGTGGGCAACTGCCCCTGCTGGAAAATGCCGGGCCTGCTGGAGCTGGCCGACAGCGCTGAAATCAACCTCCTGATCGCCCCGCGCCCCGTGTTGTTCGAGAACGCCGAGCGCGACATCTATATTCCCATCGCTTACAGCAAACAGGCCTACACCCGGCTCCTGGCCGGTTACAAGGTCTTCGGGGCCGAGGCAGCGATTGGGCAGGACGTATTTCCCGGCCAGCATGAGTGGCACGGCACGCTGGCTTATCCGATGATCGACAAAGTCCTGGGCGGCCGCGCGGCGGATGGGGAGTAAGTGTTTCGTCAACCCATGAATAGCTGCATCGAGATGGAAGGAGAAGGAGATGAAGAAGGAGAAGGAGACCGGCGCGCACGTTTTTTCAAGAGTTTCCTAACGATTGGGTGCGTGCCGGAGTTGGCACACCCATGAAATCACTGCTGAACCGCGCAGCGTCCAGAAAGCAAATTCCTATCAGTAAATGGTCCGCTACTACGGCTGGTATTCCAACAAGATGCGCGGCCAGCGCCACCGCGCCGAAAACGGCGGCGCGGCCTCGCCGCCCCTGCGCCCGCCCGGCACGCCACCACCGCCCGCCAAACTGCTTTCCAAAAAGTGGCGCGACCTGATCCTGCAAGTCTGGCACACCGACCCGCTCATCTGCCCAAAGTGCCGGCAACAGATGCGCGTCATCGCCGTGATTGATCAGCGCATCGTCATCGAAAAAATCCTGCGCCACTTGGGCCAGTGGAACGGCACGCCGCCGCTGGCCCCGGCCCGCTCGCCTCCGGACGTGGAGCGTGGACCCGCGAACCGTGCGACGACGTGGATCCGATGCCCGACTACGAAAACGTCCTGACCGACTGACCCGTCCCAGTGCGCCGAATGAAGAGAGGCCGCCTGGGCTCGCCGGTGGGGTGCGCCCCGAGGTGGTCGCCGGCAGCGCGATTTCCGACTGTTTCCTTGCGGCGAGCAGCGCTCGTTCGGCAAAACCGGCGTGAACTGGCAAAAGCCACGAAACCGATGCTTGCCAAGAGTCCTTGAGTGGGCAAAATCACCGCCAATGAACCCGACGCAAAAGCAATTCTCCCTGAACCGCGGAGCGTCCAGAAAGCAAATTCCTTTCAGTTCAGTTGTCCTGCTGACATTTCTTTGCCTGGCTGCACCGGCCATTCACGCCGCCGAGCCCGTCACGGAAGCCAAGCACCCCGCCGTAACGCCCGCCCCCCGGATTGAAAAGTGGTGGTTTGCCCGGCACGCGGAAAAAATCGGAGAGATGAGCGACCGAGAGGTGAACCTGTTGATGATCGGAGATTCCATCACGCACAGCTATGACGGTGCTGGCTCCAACGTCTGGAAGCAGGTCTTCGAACCTCGCAAGGCGATCAATCTGGGGTTTGGCGGCGATCTCACCCAACACGCCCTCTGGCGCATCAATCATCTGCCGAAACTTAAAAAAGCGCCCAAAGGCGCCATCGTCCTTCTCGGCACCAACAATGTCGGATGGGGCAGCGACAAACCCGACGATGCCGCCAAAGGCGTCCAGGCTGTGGTCCGCAGACTCAGAGAGCTCTACCCGGAGACCAAAATCCTGGTCCTCGCCGTCTTGCCCCGGCGAGCCGAGCCGACCCACAAATTTCGGAAGCAAATCAGCGAACTCAACTCCTATCTCCCCGGTTTGCTCAAAGACATGAAAGACGTCACGCTCCTGGACATCGGCGCGCATTTTCTCGACGAGAACGGATTCCTGCTGAAAGGCGTCATGCCCGACACGACGCATCCGAGCGAAAAAGGCTACGAAATCTGGACCAAAGCCATGGAGCCGGAACTCAAGAAGCTGCTGGGGGAACAGTAACGGCCGCCATACGCCGCGCCGCCAACACGAGCCAGGCCCAATGTCCTCTTCATCCCCATCGATGACCCTTGAACCACGGAGCGTCCGGAACGCGAGTTCCTGTCGGTTTTCCGATGCTCTTCAGCGAACTGAACAGGCCAACGAGCACGCTTTTCTTCCCATGAACCTGCCCTCCGCAGGA
>CANMZY010000135.1:0-8248 GCA_947502425.1 Verrucomicrobiales bacterium | reverse complement strand
CGACAGGAAGGGCAGGGCGCTCAAGGTGCGCTGCACGGCCAGAGGCAGCCGGTCCGCGAAGGGCACCATTATCACCATGGAAAAAATCCCGGCGAGCAGGAGCGCGGGCAACAACCGGGTGCGCAGCAGCCCCTCAAAATAGAATTGCACGGAAAAAACCAGCAGCATCAAGGCCATGATCGAACGAAACCCGCCGAACAGGCCGGCGGCAAAGGCCGCCACGAAGCAGAGCAGCCGGAGCGGCCTGGTCATGGCAAAAATCTCGCGAATGCCATATCTCGCCAGCATGTAGTAAAAGATCACCGTGCCGGCGGCGGAGAGACCGCCCAATCGAGTGACGTAGGAGCCAGAAGCCTCTCCTGAGGCCAGGTTGTTCGCCTCGCCCACCGGAAAAATGGCAAACAAAAAATTGAACCCCGGGCCGCTGAAATAAATCAGGCTGCTCATCAGGGCAGTCAGCCCGGGCAAAAGATACAGCGCCGTATAGAGCCGGGCCTTGGCGAGCGGGATCGGACAGCTCGTCAGCGCGAAATAGCCCAAGATGGACGCGAGGATGGTAATATAACCTTTGCTGCCATAAGTAGAACCGCCCAAGGAACGCAGGCCGATGCCGCCCGTCATTTGCGCCGTCGTCAACACCACCAGCCCAAAGAAAATAATAGCCCAGGTCACGGGAGGAACATGGCAAAAGGTGGACTCCCTCCTCTGCCGGTCCAAGATGCGGTTGAACACGGCAAACACCAGGCCCAGGCCCGCCATCGCCATCCATAAATTCGGTGCACCCGGCATAAAGGAAAAAACGATCACCGTATTCCAACTGAAAATCAAAATCGGATGATACCAGCGGATCAGCAGCGGAATGATCAGCGCGAACGCCACCCCGCCCACCAACATCACGGTGCTCTGCTGGTCGTCCGAGGTCAGCATGTACCCGAGCACGACTGCCAGCGGCAGGGTGAGGCCGTAAATCAAGATCGCTCGCGTTAGCGCAAAACTGTTCACTGTTTGGAAACAGACTAAACTCGAATCAGATCCGTTTCGCAATCAAATTCACGGCCGGAGCCACGGTCTGGGCGGACGGCCGCCTCCATCATGAGGCCGCCCGTCCAAAGCTGTTCATTGCGGGAATTTTCCCCGCCGCCTAGACTCCGCCCGCATGAAATCAAAAGGCATAGTTTATCTCGTTGGCGCCGGGCCGGGTGACGCCGGGCTGCTCACCATGCGTGGCGCGGAACTGCTGAACCGCGCCGACGTGGTGGTCTATGACGCGCTCGTCAACCCGGACCTGCTCCGCCTCGTCCCCAAATCCGCCGAGATCATCTACGGCGGCAAACGCGCCCAGGCCCACGCCCTTCCCCAGGACGAGTTGAACGCGCTCCTCGTCGCCAAGGCCAAGGAGGGCAAAACCGTCGTGCGCCTCAAGGGCGGCGACCCCTACATTTTCGGGCGCGGTGGCGAGGAGGCCGAGGAACTGGCGGCGGCGAAAATTCCCTTTGAAGTCGTGCCCGGCGTCTCCTCCTTCATCGCCGGCCCGAACTACGCCGGCATTCCCGTCACCCACCGCGACCATTGCTCCAGCTTCACCGTCATCACCGGGCATGAAGACCCGACCAAGGACGAGACGGCGATTGACTGGAGCCTCATCGCACGAACCCCCGGCACGAAAATTATCCTGATGGGCGTCGAGCGCATCCGGGCACTCGCCGCGTCGCTCGTCGCCGGCGGCCTGGACGCCGCCACGCCCGTCGGCATGGTCCGCTGGGGCACGACCGGACGGCAGCAGTCCATCGAAGGCACGCTCGCCACCATTGCCGATCTCGTGGTGGAAAAAAAATTCACCGCGCCCGCCGTCACCGTCATCGGCGGCGTGGTGGGGCTGCGGAAGAAACTGAACTGGTTTGAAAATCGTCCCCTCTTCGGCCGCCGCCTCGTCGTCACCCGCACCCGCGAACAGGCCGGCCAGCTCACGCGGCAGCTCACGGAACGCGGCGCGGACGTGCTCGAAATTCCCACCATCAAAATCACCGACCCGGTCAACAAACAGAGCCTCACCGAGGCCCTCTTGGAATTGAACAGCTACGAATGGTTCGTCTTCACCAGCCCCAACGGCGTGACCGCGTTCTTCGACTATTTTTTCAAAGTCCACCACGACCTGCGCGACATCGGCGGCGCGCGCTTCGCGGCCGTCGGCCCGGCCACGGCGGCGAAGTTGAAGGAGCTGCACCTGCAGGTCGATCTCATGCCGGAGGAATACATCGCCAGCGACATCGCCAAGGCGTTCTCCAAGTTTCAGGACATCGAGAACGTCCGCATCTGCCTGCTCCGCGCCGAGGTGGCCAACCCCGATCTACCCCGGGCGCTCGAAGCCCTCGGTGCCATCGTGGATGATGTGCCGGTCTATCGCACCGTGCCGGAAACCGAAGACCGCACCGGCAGCGCCGCCCGCCTGCTCGCCGACGGCGCGGACTGGATCACCTTCACCAGCAGCTCGACGGTGGAAAATTTCCACGCCCGCTTCAATCTTCCGGACTTGCTGAAAAATTTTCCAGACCTCAAGACCGCGAGCATCGGCCCCGAAACCAGCAAGGCCCTCGCCGCCCTCGGCCTTCAGCCGGTGCTCGAAGCGAAGAAGCACACCATCGACGGACTGGTCGAGGCGTTGCAAAAGGCCGTGGCGGGCGGGTGACGGCTACAGCCCCACGAAGTGCATTCCAAATCGGATCCACAGGGGAATGGTGAGCAGGCCCACCAGCGATGTCGCCACCACCACGCGCACCGCCGTCGCCGCGTCGCCGCCGTAATGCTTGGCCATGACGATCGGAAAGACCGCCGCCGGCATCGCCGCCTCCAGCACGATCACCCGCTTCAATTCCACCGAACACGGCAGCCACTTGGCCAGCGCCAGAAACAGCACTGGCAGCAGCCCGATCCGCACCAGGCACGACAGCCCCATCACCCGCCCGCCGCCCGCCGCGCCGAACTGAGGCAGATGATCCGCCATCGTCGCGCCGATCAGAATCACCCCCATCGGAATGGCGCATTGGCCCAGCGTCCGCACCGTGTCGCGGACGACTTCCGGCAATTCAATCTGTGCCGACCGCAGCGCGAAGTTCAGCCCCACCGAAACGAGAATTGCCACCAGCGGCGGGCTGAGAATTTTTTTCCACCCCGTCCGCAGATTCACGCCGCCGAGCAGGATCATACCGAACGTCCAGAGCGCCACCTCCACGCCGAGATTATGCACCAGCACCAGTCCCGCCGTCTGCCCGCCGTCGTCAAACAACGCCAGCGCCAGCGGAATCGGCACGTAGCCGTAATTGTAAACCGCCGTGCTGAACACGAACGTGCGCCGGCCCGCCTCGTCCCGCAGTCTGGTGCCGCCGCGCGCCAGCCACGCCACCGCCACCCCCGCCGCCACCGTGCCGAAACCCACCAGCGGCGCCAGCCAGAGATTGCTCCCGCGCTCCAGCGCCGCGTTGCCCAGAATTTTGTCGAAGCTCAGGCACGGCACCAGCAGGTTGACCGTCACGCGCATCAGACTGCCGTCAGCCTCCTCGGTCAGCCAGTTGAGCCGCCGCATGGCCAACCCCGCGCCGACGATGAAAAAAACCGGCAGGACGGCGAACAGGACGGTTTGAAAATCAATCACCCCGCCATGATGCTCGGAGAAACGCCCTGCGCGCCAATCGAAAAATCACGTGGCTGCGACGCGGGCGCATCTCCGTTTCTTGCAACCTGGTTGGGCGGTCGTGGCCGTTCACCCTCACCCCGGCTCTCTCCCGCTGGGAGTGGGGGCCGCACGTCCGCGTCCCGACAGCCCAACATCTCCCGTGACACGGGGCGGCGGCGCCGCGTCTCGGAGGGCGCGGGCCGGGGTGTGAGGGTGAAAAGCTGCGGAGTCCTGCGGGCCACGAACACGCCGTCGCCCACACTGGCCTGTCATAAACTGTGATCCGTCTTTCGCGGCCTCGGTCCACTCATCACCAAAAGTGCGGCCTTGCGCCGACTTTCGTCCGCAGGCAAAAATATCAGGACAACCGTATGAGAAAAACGCGCTGGCACTGATGGAAAAAACTGTCTGCAATCTTTTGTTTAGGCCCTGGACCGGTTGGCTCGCCCTCGCCGGTCTGCTCTTCTCCGGGTGGACGGCGGCCGCCGCCTCCGTCTCGGCCCGGCTCGACCGCGCCTCCGCCGCCCTTGGGGAAACGATCACGCTCTCGATTACCTTCGAGGGCGTGGCCAGCCCCGGCCGGCCGAACCTGGCGGGGCTGACAAATTTCAGCGTCGTCGGCACCGGCCAGCGCACGGAGATGGACCTCGCCCGCGGGTTCAACCGGCAGACTTACGACTTCACGCTCAGCCCGAAGCAGGCCGGAGATTTCATCATCCCCGCCTTCATCTTCAACCAGGGCGCGCAGATGCTGGCCACTCTCCCGCTCCAGGTGAAAATCGGCCCGTCCGGCTCCGCCGTGATCAATCCCGCCACCGGCCAGCCGGCGGTCTTCCTCAAACTGGTCGTGCCAAAAACGGAAATTTATCTCGGCGAAGTCCTGCCGGTGGAAGTTCAGCTTTACGTCCAGGAAGGCCGGCTGGTGCGCCTGCCGGAACTGCCCGCCGTGGGCTTCACGCTCGGTAAAATGTCCGATCCATCGCCGGTCTCGCAGGTCGTGGTCAACCACCAGTCCTACAATCTGGTCTCCTTCAAAACCATCGCCACGCCCGTCAAGACCGGCCCGCTCCCGCTCGGCCCGGCCACCATGCCTCTCAACATTCCCGTGCCCAACAGCCGCCCGGACATTTTCGGCAACCGCCAGCAGCGCCAGATCAACCTCGCCACCGATCCCCTCACCATCCGCGTCCTCCCGCTGCCCGCGCAAAACGTCCCGCCCGGCTTCAGCGGCGCCGTCGGCTATTATTCCCTCAACGTCGCCGCCGCCCCGACCAATCTCGGCGTCGGCGACCCCATCACCGTCCGCGTCCAGCTCGCCGGACGCGGCCTGCTCTCCTCGCTCGCGCTGCCCGCGCAGCCCGACTGGCACGAATTCAAAACCTACCCGCCCAGCAGCAAAACCGACCCGACCGATCCGCAGGGCGTGAGCGGCGTGAAAAATTTTGAGCAGGTCGTCATCCCGAAAAACCACGAGATCAAGGCGCTCCCGCCGTTCGTCTTCACCTTTTTCGATCCCGTGCAAAAAATCTATCGCACCCTCACCGGCCCCAAAATTCCGCTCACCATCACGCCCGGCCCGACTGCCACGCCGCCTCCCACCCTGCTCAACGTCACCAACGCCAGCCCGGCCGCCCCCGCCGATCTCGTGCGCATCAAGCCGCATCCCGGCCCGCTCCTTGCCGCGCCGCTGCCGCTCCTGCGCCAGGGCTGGTTCCTCGCCCTGCAATTTCTTCCGCCCGCGCTCTGGCTGACGCTCCTCATCCGCCGCTATCGGCTCGAAACCCTGGCCAACAGCCCGCGTCTCCTGCGCCAGCGTCACGTCGCAAAAATTATGCGCGACGGTCTCCAACAACTCCGCACGCTGGCCGAGGCTAGGCAGTCCGACGAATTTTTCGCCACGCTCTTCCGCCTGCTCCAGGAGCAGCTCGGCGAACGGCTCGATCTGCCGGCCAGTTCCATCACCGAATCCGTCATCGACGAGCGGCTGCGTCCAGCCGGATTGGCGTCGGCAGCCTGCGCGTCCCTGCACGAACTGTTTCAGACCTGCAATCTGGCCCGATACGCCCCGTTCAAATCCAAACAGGAACTCGCCGCGCAAATTCCCAAGCTGGAATCCGTCCTCGGCGCCCTGCAAACCTTCGGGCCGCCCGCCGCGCCCGCCGCCCGCCCGGCAGCACTGGCCGCGCTGCTCCTCCTCGGCTGCGTCCTCCCCGCGCTCCCCGCCCGCGCCGCTGAAATCAGCGACTTCGACGCGGCCAACAAGCTCTACGAACAGGGAAAATTTTCCGAGGCCGCCTTCGCCTACCAAAAAATGGCGGACGCCGGCCAGCGTGCCCCCGCGATCTATTTCAACCTCGGCACCGCCGCCTACAAGGCCGGGCAGATGGGCCGCGCCATCGCCGCCTACCGCGAGGCCGAACGCTTCGCGCCGCGCGACGCCGACCTGCGCGCCAACCTCCAGTTCGTCCGCAAGAAAGTGAACGGAGACGCCCAGTCGCCGCTGGCCCCGTGGCGCATCTGGATCGCGCTGCTCACGCTCAACGAGTGGACCGCGCTGACCACCGCCGCCCTGTGGACATTTTTTCTGCTCCTGGCGCTGCGCGAGTTCCGGCCCGCGCTGAAAAAATCCCTGCGCGGCGGCGTCTTCGCCGCTGGCGGGGCGGCGCTGCTCCTGGCCGCCGGACTCGGCGCGGCGGCGTCCGCGAATTTTTCGGACCGCCCCGCCGTGGTGGTCGCTCGGGAGGCGGTGGTGCGGTTTGGCCCGCTCGAAGAATCGCAGATGGCCCGCCAGTTGCCGGACGGATCGGAAGTGCTGGTGCTGGACGAGAAGGAAATCTGGCTGGAAATCCGCGACGCCGCCGGCCGCAGCGGCTGGGTTCGGCGCGACCAAGTGCAGCGGCTTTGAGCCCGCCAACCGAAGCTGGCCCCAGCAGCCGGCCGGCTTCCTTCGTTAACTTCGTTTCCTTCTGTGCATCCTGTTCGAAGTTCAGCTCAGCCCGAACTCCGAAGCAGGAACGGGTGGCACGGGCTACCAGGCCGGCGGAAGGGGAGGGCGGCTCCGATGAAAATGGGCGGTCAGAAATTTTCCAGGCCGCCCTTCCGTTTCGCGCGGCAAGTTGCCGCGCGGCACGGGCAGGTTGCCCGTGCCACCCGGCGGCGGAGCCGCCGCTGCTTCCGAGTTCGGGCTCAAAACAATTTCCCGGACCCCCTCAACAGTTCCGCCAGGATCACGCCGAACAGTTTCGTCGTCACCCAGTCGCTTAGTTCCTCCTCGGACTTGAGATCCTTCGCCACTTCATCCTTCAGCCCGCACTCGAACTCCAGGTTGTTGCGCGGGTTTTTCAAATCGATGTACTTCATCTTGCCCAGCGAAAAATAGAACGTGTCGATGCCATCGAAGGATCTCTCTTTTTCGTGCGGCTTTTTTTTCTTCTTCTTCAGCCTGGCCCGCTCGCGGGTGTGTTCGTCCAGATATTCCAGGTTGGTCTTGCCGTCCTTGTTCTTCACCACCTGTGCCAGAGCCAGGTTGAAACGGAGCACCTTGAAATGCACCCGGCCCGCCTTCGCCGCCTCGGCATCCAGTTCGGCATGGACTTCGGAAATATCGACAAACACCCCGTCGCCAAACTCCGGCGGGTTGAGCAGTTGAAAGCCGGACAAGGTCATGGTGCCCGCGCCGAGTTCTGTCTTGAGCTGGCCGATGACCACCTCCATGCCCGTCTCCTCGCGGAGAGCCTGCCGCGCCACGGCCTTGATGAGCGAATCCTTGAAGATCGCCAACCCCACCACCAGCAGCACGACGAACGCGACCAGCCCGAGCAAAACCTTGAACGCGCGGCGGAGAATTTTCCGGGCGCGGCTCACAGCTTGTTGCCCGCATCCGCCTCGATGTCCTCCGGGCGCACGTCCAGACACTCGTCCTGATCCTCCCAGATGACGGCCGGATAATGTTCGAGAAACTTCGGGGCGATTTCCAGCCCGCCCTGCGCGAGCAGTTTCTCCGCGCGTTCCGCCGCGTCCTCGAACTGCCGTTGATAGCCGCCGCGCTTGCGCTGCGCGTCGTCCCAGTGCGCCACGGCGTGGACGGGCGCGTATTGTTCCGCCCAGAATTTCACCTCGTTCTGCAGCTCGCCCGGCAAATCCTCGAACGCCACCGCCACCCCGCCGCAATGCTGGCAGGTCAGGCCGGACTCCAGCACGTCGCGCGTCAGCAGCGGCAGCAGCGGCGCGCGGCAGCACGTCGCCTCGGGGTAGGCCGCCGGGGCCGAGGCCACGCGCTTCAACCAGATTTGCCGGTCATGCCCGATCTGCGCCGCGAGCCGGTAGGCGCCCATCAACGGATGCGAGAGCCGCCAGGCGCGCCCCTGCAACTGGCCGAGTGTCTGCGCCATCCAGCGACCCAGCGTCAGGTCGTCGAACTCGCGGAACACCTCGGCGTATTCCTTCCACAAGTCGTCCAGCGGTGAATCTGAATTGTCCATCGGACCGAGAATAGGGGCCAAAGCGGAAAGTCCAAAGTCCAAAGTTGCCGGACGCCGGAGCGCGGGTCTGTGACCCGGTAAGTTTGTTCGTCTGTTT
>CANMZY010000134.1:0-8326 GCA_947502425.1 Verrucomicrobiales bacterium | reverse complement strand
GGGCGGCGAGCGGCACGTTGGTGTCGGTGGTGCGGGTCAGGAAAACTTTCCAGCCGTTGGTGCGGAGCAGCGCCTGCACGCGCAACGCCCAGTCGAGCGCGAGTTCCTTTTCCAATTGCCGCTGCGCGCTGCTGGTGCCGTTGTCCGCGCCGCCGTGGCCCGGATCGAGGACGATGACGCGGTTGGTCCTCGTGACCGGCGGGACGGGCGCCAGCAGCGGCTGCAGGGTTTTGGCGGCGTCCACCAGGGCCAAGTGCGGCTGGCCGTTAAAGAGCTGCGGCGCGTAACCGAGCCAGCAGGGCCGGCCGTCCCAATGGGCGATGCGGCTGCCGATCTGGAGGGTGACGGCACCCTGCGGCGTCGGCACGGTGAAGGACGTTTCCAGTCCGGGGCGGCGGCGTTGCGGCGCGGGGAGCTGGTTCAAGGCGCTCCAGGTTTCCAGTGCGATCCAGCCGGGATGCGCGCTGTTCGTCGGCCAGCGGAAGGCGGCGACGGGCGGCGTTGCGGGCGGGAGGATGGGCGGCGGCAGGTTGGTCCCGACCTGGCCCTGGCCCAGCACGGGCGGCTTGAGGTCCGGGAGCTGCACCACCTCGATGATCGGGGCCGGGGCGCGGTCGGGCGCGGTCCGGCAACCGCTCAGCGCGAGGCCGGCCACGATTGGCCAGAACCATTTTCGAAATTTGAGCACGGCGTATTCTGCGAATGCCGCCACCGAGGACAAGCCTTGAAAATCGGCGGCGGCGCCGGGGTGCCGGGAACAGCGGTCATCTGCCCCGGCGGCCGCCAACGAGTTTTATTTTGCGTGCGCCGAAGATGGGCTTCCGACATGGTAGCGGAAATGCCGCCGGTTCGTCGGGCTTCCAGGCACCGGCGGCGATTTTGAAATACCAATCATGACTTCTGAACAATCTGATCAAGCCGGTTCCGCCGCCGTGCCGGCCCCGCGCCCGCCAACCGTGCGGGGCAATTTTGCCTTCCGTCATCGCGGGCTGATGGGCGTCCTGCTCCTCACGCCGGTGGCGCTGGCGGTGCTGGCCAGCCGTCCGCTGATCCCCGCCGACAGCGCGCTGACGCCGCTGCTGAACGGCGCGGGCTGGGTGTTCTTTCTCCTCTACGTCATGTTCCGCACCTGGGCCACGATCTTCGTGGGCGGACGCAAGGATCGCGAACTGCAGACCGACGGGCCGTATTCGCTCTGCCGCAACCCGCTTTATTTCGGCAGCCTGTGCTTCGCCGTTTCACTGGCGTGCTTTTTGGAAAGCGCGTCGTTTCTCGTCGTGTTAGCGGCGGCGTTTTTTTTCTACCAGGTCCGGGTGGTGCGCGCGGAGGAGTTTTTTCTGGAGCAGCTTTTTGACGAGGACTACCGCAACTACTGCCGGCGCACGCCGCGCTTCTGGCCGCGCTGGTCGAACTACAACGCGCCGCTGTTCGTGCGCGTCGATCTGCGGATGCTGAAGAATGAGGCCGGCCGGCTCTGGCGTGCGGCGCTGGTGCCCATTGCCCTGCAAATTGCCATGCACCTGCGCGCCACCGCCGACTGGTGGCCGGACTGGTTCACGCTGCCTTGATGGAGACCGGCGGCGGTTCGTTCAATGAAACGCGCCCGCATTCAAATTTACCGGCTGATGAGATCATCACCGATAATCCTCGCTCTCGCATTGGCCTCCGTGGTGGGAGCCGGCTGCCAGCATTACCAGCCCGCGCCCCTCTCGCCTGAAAAGTCGGCGGCCGCCTTCGACGCCCGCTCGCTTTCCGATCCGGCGCTGAGAAAATTTCTGGAGATGAACCTTGGCTTCGAAATCTCCTTCTGGCCAACAACCGGCTGGGACTTTGATTCACTCACCCTGGCCGCTTTTTATTTCCATCCGGACCTCGAGGTCGCGCGCGACCAGTGGGCCGTGGCGAAGGCCGGGGAGAAAACCGCCGGGGGCCGGCCCAATCCCACCGTCAGTGTCACGCCCGGCTACAGCGTCAATCCCGCCGCCGGCACTTCGGCGTGGTTTCCCGCCCTCGCCATTGACCAGCCCGTCGAAACCGCCGGCAAGCGCGACAAGCGCCTGGCGCACGCCGGCCAGCTTTCCGAGGCGGCGCGGCTGAACATTTTCACCGCCGCCTGGCAGGTGCGGAACACGCTTCGTGTCGCGCTCATCCATCTCAGCGACGCGCTCCAGCGAAAAATACTTTTTCAAGCCCAGCTCGACGCGCAGGAAAAACTCATCGGCTCGCTCGAACAGCGCGTCCAGGCCGGCGCTCTTGCCTCCTACGAACTGACCACCGCCCGGATCGCCCGCGAAAAAATCCGACTTGATCTCGATGAGGCCGCGCGCCAGGCCGTCGAAAATTCCGGGCGCGCCGCCGCCGCCGTCGGCGTGCCTGCGAGCGCCCTCAACTCCGCCGCGATCAATTTCGCCTGGAAGGTCCCCGCCGACACCGAACTCACCACGCCGGAATTTCGCCGCCAGGCTCTGCTCGGCCGCGCCGACGTGCGCGGCGCGCTCGCCGACTACGCCGCCAGCCAATCCGCGCTCGAACTGGAAATTGCCAAGCAATGGCCCGACGTCCATCTCGGCACCGGCTACCAGTTCGACCAGGGTGAGAACAAATTTTCGCTCGGCCTGAGCGCGGAGATTCCGGTCTTCAACCGCAACCAGGGTCCCATCCTCGAAGCCAAAGCCCGCCGTGCGGAGGCCGCCGCCCGCTTCATCGCCCTCCAGGCGAAAGTGCTCGGTGACATTGACCGCGCCGTGGCTGGGTATCGCCACGCGCAGGCGCGGCTCGCCACCCTGCAGGATTTGCGCGCGGCCCGAAAAAAGCAGCGGGACGCGCTCGCCGCGCAGGTGCAGGCCGGTGGTGCCGACCGGCTCGATCTGCTGAATCTGCAGGTCGAAAGCGCACTCGGTGAGCTGATCGAATGGGATGGCGGCATCAAGGCGATGCTGGCCTTCGCGCAGCTCGAGGACGCGATCCAGCGTCCGCTCGACCTGTCGGCCGGCGGGCAGTTGTTAAAAAAAGTCCGCATCGAAACGGAAAGCAAATGAACAAGGCAATTTTAGGAATCATCGCCGGCCTGCTCGTGGGCGCGGCCGGAACATGGCTGGTGCTCCAGAAACATCCAGAGCTGGCGAAGCCCGCCGAAAAGCCGGAGGAGAAAAAAGAGGAGCCAGTCGTCCAGCATGACACGAACGGCGTGACCTTTTTGAAACTCGACCACGACGCCCAGGAAAAGGCCGGCTTGAAAATCGAGCCGCTTTCCGCCACGCCGCTGCCGTCCGAAGCCAAGGCCTGGGGCCGCGTGCTCGATCCGACGCCGCTCGTCGCGCAGCTTGCCGAAATCGATGCGGCCCGGATCGCGCTCGAAGCCTCGCGCAAGGAGCATGACCGCGTGAAAATTCTCGTCGCCCAGGAAAACGCCCCGGCCCGCGTGCTCGAAGCCGCCGCCGCCGCGCTGGGAAAAGATTCCATCGCGCTCGAAGCCGCGCAGCAGAAGCTTCAGCTCGCGTGGGGAAAGGAAATCGCGGTCGACGCCCCCGTACTGGCCCGCAGCCTGATCGCGCGCGAGGCCGCGCTGGTGCGCGTGGACGTCCCGGCCGGCGAAGGGTTGAAGGCCGCTCCGACCGGCGCGCGAGTCGCGTTGTTCGGGGCGGAGGACCAGCCGGCCGAGGCGGAGTATCTTGCCATCGCGCCGGCGGCGGATCCGCTGACGCAGGGTCAGGGTTTTTTGCTGCTGCTGAAGACGAATCCGCCCGCGCCCGGCACGGCGCTGACGGCGTGGTTGAAAATTGCCGGAGATCCGCAGAAGGGAATTCTTGCGCCGAGGGCCGCGCTGCTGCGGTTTGCCGGCAGCGTGTTTGTCTATGTGCAGACGGACGATGAAAAATTTGAGCGGCGTGAAGTCACCCTGCTCCGCCCGGCGGCGGACGGCTGGTTCATTGCGGGTGCGATCAAGGCCACGGACAAAGTGGTGACGACCGGCGCGCAGCAATTGTTGTCCGCGGAGTTCAAGCCCAAGGAAGCGGACTAAATGCTCAACGCGCTCGTCCAATTTTCCCTGCGCTTCAAGGGCGTGGTCGTCGCGCTGGCGTGCCTGCTGCTCGGCTACGGGTGGTACGTGGCGGCGAACGCGAAGCTCGACGTCTTTCCGAACTTCGTGCAGCCGCAGGTCGCGGTGCAGACCGAGGCGCCGGGCCTTTCGCCGGAGCAGGTCGAGGCGCTGGTTACGCGGCCCGTCGAGAACGCGATCAACGGCCTCGGCGCCATGGAATCGCTCCGCTCGGAATCGATCCAGGGATTGTCGATTGTCACGGCGGTCTTCAAGGAAGGGACGGATGTGTTTCTCGCGCGGCAGACCCTCGCGGAAAAACTCGGTGAAGTGTCGGGCAAACTGCCGCTCGGAGTGCAGGCTCCCAAATTGACGCCGCTCACCTCGTCCACGATGGACCTGCTGAAAATCGGCCTGACCTCGGAAAAACTTTCCCCGATGGAACTGCGGACCTTCGCCGACTGGACGCTCAAGCCGCGCCTGCTGGCCGTGCCCGGCGTGGCCAAGTGCAGTTCGTTCGGCGGCGAGGTGCGGCAGATCCAGGTGCAGGTGTTGCCCGACCGGTTGATCGTGTTTGATCTCGCGTTGTCCGACGTGCTCGTCGCCGCGCGCGCCTCCACCGCCGTGCTGGGCGCGGGTTTCATCGAAACGGAAAATCAGCGCATCACCATCCAGACGGAAAGACAGTCGGTCACGGCGGCGGAACTGGGTGAAGTGGTGGTGGTGCATCGCGAAGGCCGCACTGTCCGGCTCAAGGATGTGGCCCGCGTGGTGGAAGGCGCGGAAACGAAATTCGGCGACACGCTGATCCAGGGGCGTTCGGGTGTGTTACTCACGATGTCCAGCCAGTACGGTGCGAACACGATGGAAGTCACCATGGCGCTGGAGGCGGCGTTGAAGGAGATGCAGTCGGTGTTCGAGGCCCAGGGCATCAAGCTCTACGACCGCCTGCACCGGCCCGCGACTTTCATCGAAGCCTCGCTGCGTAACATCAACCACTCGCTGCTGCTCGGCGGCGTGCTCGTGGCCGTGGTGCTGTTCCTTTTCCTGGGCCATTTCCGCACCGCGTTCATTTCGCTCACGGCCATTCCGCTTTCGCTGCTCACTGCCATCATCCTGCTCGATAAATTTGGCGTCACCCTCAACACCATCACGCTCGGCGGCTTGGCCATCGCCATCGGCGAAGTGGTGGATGACGCGATCATCGACGTGGAAAACATTTTCCGCCGTCTTCGGAAAAACCAGACGCTCGTCGCGCCGCGCTCCGTCTTCTCGGTCGTGCTCAGCGCCTCCATCGAAGTCCGCAGCGCGGTGGTCTATGCAACCTTCATCGTGGCGCTGGTCTTTCTGCCGGTGCTGACGCTGACCGGTTTGCAGGGGAAATTTTTCGCGCCGCTCGCCTTGAGCTACATCATCGCCATTCTGGCGTCGCTCGGGGTGGCGCTCACGCTTACGCCCGCCCTGTCGCTGATCTTTTTTTCGCGCGGCGTGCGCAACGCCTCGGAGCCGCGCCTGCAAGCCTGGCTCAAGAAAGTTTACGCGCGCGGTATCAGCTTCCTGGCGCTCTGGCCGCGCGCGACCATCGCGGTGGTGGTTCTGATCTGCGCGGGCGCGGTGACAAAGCTGCCGTTTTTCGGCTCGGAATTCCTGCCGGAATTTCGAGAGGGCCATTTTGTGCTGCAGGTGTCCGCCGCCCCCGGCACGTCCCTGCCGGAGATGCTGCGGATCGGCCGCGAGATTTCCGAGGCGTTGCTCAACAACGATCACATCCTGACGGTGGAACAGCAGGTGGGCCGTGCCGAGTTGGGCGAGGACCCCTGGGGGCCGCATCGCAGCGAATTCCACGTTGATTTGAAACCGCTGGCCGGCGAGGAAGAGGAGAAAATGGACGGGGAAATCCGGAAAATTCTGGAGGAGTTTCCCGGCATCCAGTTCGAGGTGCTCACCTTCCTCGGCGACCGCATCGGTGAAACCCTCACCGGCGAAACCGCGCCGGTGGTCATCAATATTTTCGGGGACGACCTCGACCAGTTGGATGCGAAGGCGGAAGAAATCGCCGGCGTGCTCAAAGCCGTGCCCGGCGGGAAGGACGTGGTCGTGAAATCGCCGCCGGGTGCGCCGCGGCTGACGGTGAAACTGCGTCCGGAACGGCTCACGCGGTTTGGCTATCGTCCCGTGGAGGTCATGGAAGCAGTGCAGACCGCGTATCAGGGAGCGGTCGTCGCGCAAAGCTATCAGGGCAACCGCGTCTCGGATGTGGCGGTGATTCTCGACGAGGCCAGCCGCCGGGACCCGGAGAGCATCGGTGATTTGCAAATGCGCAACGCGCAGGGCCTGCGTCTTCCATTGCGCGAACTGGCGGACATTTATTCGACCAGCGGACGCCACACCATTCTGCACGAGGGTGCGCGACGCCGTCAGATCGTGACCTGCAATCCGAAAGGCGTGGATGTGGGCACGTTTGTGAAGGCGGCAAAAAAGCAGATCGCCGCGAAGGTGAAATTTTCCGGCGGCACCTACGCCACGTTCACCGGCGCGGCGGAAGCGGCGGCGGCGGCGCAGCGCGAATTGATTTTGCACTCGGTCATCGCGGCGACAGGCATCCTGCTGCTGCTGGTCATCGTCATGGGCAACTGGCGCAATCTCCTGCTGGTGCTGGCCAACGTGCCGTTCGCACTCGTCGGCGGCGTGCTGGCGGTCTGGCTCACCGGCCTGTTTGAGGAACCGGGCCGGGGCGGGCTGACCATCGGTTCGCTCGTCGGCTTCGTCACGCTCTTCGGCATCACCACGCGCAATTCCATCATGATGATCTCGCACTTCGAGCATCTGGTGAATGAGGAGGACCAGCCGTGGAACCTGGCGACCGCCACCCGCGGAGCGTCCGAGCGGCTGATTCCGATTTTGATGACCGCGATTGTGACTGCGCTGGGCCTGCTCCCGCTGGCCCTGGGCACCGGCGAAGCCGGCCGCGAGATCGAAGGCCCGATGGCGATTGTCATTCTCGGTGGGCTGGTGACTTCGACGGTGTTAAATCTTCTCGTGCTGCCGACGCTGGCATTGCGCTACGGCCGGTTCGTGAAAAAATCTTCCAGTGCCGAGGCTTGAGCGGGGCTTTCCGCTGATGCTCCGGTCTCCGCTCTTCGCGACTCTGGTTCCGCAACCGCTCAGTCCTGGATGAAGTAGCTGAGATTTTCCAGTTCGATGGCGAGGTTGACGTTGTTCACCATCACGTCTTCGGGAACGCTCAGGACGATGGGCGCGAAATTGAGCAGGCCGGCCACGCCGCAGCCGACCAGCGTGTTCGCCACCTCCTGCGCGGCCGTGGCCGGCACGGAGAGGATGGCCAGCTTCACATGATGCTCGCGGATGAACTCGGGCATTTTTCCCATCGGCAAGACTGGCTGCTTGATCCGGCTGTTCTGGCAGCTCTTCGCTTCCGCGTCGAAGGCGGCGACGATTTCAAAACCCTCCTGCTCGAAGCCGCGATAGGAGAGCAGCGCCGTGCCGAGGTTGCCGACCCCGACGAGGACGACCGGCTGAAAACTGTTTGTGCCGAGCACGCCGGCGATCATGGCCGAGAGCTGCTCCACGTCGTAGCCCAGCCCGCGCGTGCCGAACTGGCCGAAGTAGGTGAGGTCCTTGCGGAGCTGGGTGGATTTCACGCCGGCGGCCTTGGCCAGCGCCTCGCTGGAAACGGTGCGCAGCGCGTTGCTCTTGAGCCGGTGCAGGCAGCGCAGGTAGATCGACAACCGGTAGATCGTCTTGCGCGGAATTTCGGGGCGGTCGGATTTTTTCAAGCGGGTGAGAAATACGGCAAAGCCCGCGCGCAATCAAGCGCGGCTCTTCTGCCAAGTCACGCCGCCTGCAATTTCGGACGTGCGACGAACCGAACTTCAACGCGCCGCTCCAGCGCGGCGGCGATGCGGTTGAGCATGGTGAGGGAGTGCCCCTCGTAGTCGGCATCTTCGAGCCGGGCGATGGCGGACTGGGTGGTGCCGATTAGTGCGGCCAACTGCGCCTGCGAAAGACCGGCCTTCGTCCGGGCGTCGTAGATAAGCTGGCCCACGGCCGCGCTGGCGCGGGCCTCCTCGACCAGGTGCCGGGTTTTGGCGTTGTCCCCAATCATGTGGTCCAGAATTTTGATGACGTCGCTGGTGCGTCCGCTGGTTTTATTCTTTTTCATACGTGTGGTCCTTCGGGCTGGCCTCATACAGGCGTTTGCGTTTGAGCGCCCGTTCGATCTCGACGGGCGGAATCGTGTCTTCCTTGGTCAGGGAATGGGCCAGC
>CANMZY010000133.1:0-8349 GCA_947502425.1 Verrucomicrobiales bacterium | reverse complement strand
TTGAGGGTGGAAAATAATAAGGCTTTGAAACGGCTGGTGGTGGACAGGCTGAATCCGGACGGCTGCGACTTGGTCCGGCCAGCAGGCGTACAAATCCCGTATTGCCGCCGTCAGCATGACGAATGTCCCCGGGGGACTGGAAATTGCGGAGGATGAGCTTGCTCACGGTGCAGGCTGTTTGGTTTCAACGGGGAAAACTTGAACACCATTCTCAACGGCACGCAGCAAGGTTTTGTCCGCGATGCGAATCCAGGCGGTGCCCTTTTCCTTTCCCCCGAATGAGGTCATGTCAACCGTGAGTGTGCCACCTACAATTTGATACGATACAACAATTGGCCAATCATTGTTATTCATAACAAAGCTGTCATCCTGAGGGTGAAATAACAGGTGTTTCTGGAAAATCTTTCTAAAAACGATTAATGATTGTATCTTGTTTGTCGCTGATCCTCTATAATCATAACCTGAAAGATGCCTCGCAACCATTTGGAAATCAACCTCGCCTTCGATGTAAGTTTTCAGCTTGTCGAGCTGGTCATTCCGGCCTTTGGCCTTATCAAATATACTCGGAATAAACGATATTCCCAGAAGCGGGTTGAGCCTGACACCGGTTATTTTATCATGCTTGAGAAGATAGATATGATGAGGTATGCCCACCCAGATAGCTTTTGATGAGGGAACCACAAAAGCATCAATCGTTAGATAATACTCCCACACTCCCTCTGCCGAAGGTGGACGGGAAATATTCCCAATGCGGAGCGACCAGCCCTTGGCCTCTGACTTATTGCCTGTCACTTCATCTGTGATGACGAATGTTTTTTCATTCCAATTGTGCGCAGCATTTGTTTTCATAGTAATTTCACTTTTGCTTCGAATTCCAAGCAGAGTTTTAGGATGGTGACAGCCGTTACACCAGATCAAAAACGGCATTAGGATAATGCAATGATGAAGGCTTTTCATGGTCTTGCTTTGGTTTGGTGTCCAACGTTGGAGAGAAGAACAAGCCATGGTTCAGATGACTTAAGGAATAGGTGGTGCGGTTGGATCGAATGCAATGGCTAATCCAGTCGGCTTTTGAACAACCAATTGCCGAGGCTGGTCAGGGACTAGAGTCCCGAAGCCGGCAACCACCTTCGCTTGGAAATTATCCTCAGCTGAATAGGGCACCCCATTGGCCACTCCGCTGTTATAAGTCTCGCCATATGAAGGATCGTAATATGTATCGACATTATTTGAGTCTCTATACCTCAATATTTGATGCACACTAAACACTTTTTGACTAGGCCAAAAGGCCGGAACACTATTCTGCCCAGCCAGTCCGCTGGTGCATTGGAGGTCGCCATATAAGGTTTGGTCGGCGGGGTCTGGTGGTGGCATCATCTCATACCCATCCGTTCCAAATTTCATCAACCAATTTGTTACTCCACTAGCCGGTATGAATGTCCAGTTCTTTATTAGAAAAAATATGTACCCATCCGGCCTTGCCTGTACAATTACAGGTAGTGCGCCATTGATGACTAGGGCACGTTGCATCAAATATACCCATGGTGCGCATTGACCGGAATTATAGATATTGCTGAACAGCCCAGCCAAATTAGTTCCGTTTTGTGCGCCGGTTGTTTCCGGTACGAGCAAATAACGACGATAGTAATACAAAAGCGTGCTAAATGACATGGTGTTCCAATTCCACTTGCAGATATTGCGCGCGCTGAGCAAATCCCATGTGTTCAACACGGCCTGATCCCGGTTATTCGATCCAGAGTTAGAACAGGCAAGATGCACCGCGGTTTGATATAACTCAGGGATGAGTTCTGGCTGGCCAGTGCTCAAGCAAACATAAACTGGATTCTCACTTGTCCCGGCCGCAATGTATGAATCCGGATCATTGGGGTCACCGATGGTTAGCTCAAAGATAATTGATAGCGGATCGAAAAAATCTGTGTTCGTCCCTAGTGTTCCTGCAAACACGGCATTTACGAGGGTCACAGTCCGATGGTCAATGCCCACATCCGCTAAAATAGGATTCAACGCTTGCTGATTGTTTGTGGTTGCTTTCACCCATACCTGTGTGTCATCAGGTAAATCGTCCTGGAACACCCATTTGGCTTTTTCAATCGTCAGTGAGCTTCCGCCCTTGTAAAGATAAGGATATTTCTTCTGTAGCACACCAGCGCTGTTCATCAAGTAGTGTGGCTCAGATAGCAGATAAAAGTTAGGGGCTACCGGAGGATTAGCAGGTGTCGGAGGAGTGACAACATCATCGATTAAATTAAATCCAGCGCCAAACGCTACATATAAGAAACTCGTAAGATTCGGTGGGTTGCCGGAGGCCCCGGAGGCCCCAGAGGTTCCTGACGAGTCTGATGAACCGGAGCTATTGCTAAAACTTGGGAAGGGCATGATTATGCGCGGGCTGAGGGTTGAAATTCGTTAAGCTTTGAACCGGTTGGTGGTGGAGAGATTGAATTCGACGCGGACGGCGGCGTTGGCCGGGTTGGTGTGGGGCCATTGGGTGTCCGCAGCCAACTGGATGCGGATGCGGTCATCGGTGATTTGTTGGACCCTGGTTTTCAGGGCGATTTGCTGGGCGCCGGCCGTGGAGGTGGCCCCGGTCTGGTCCAGGTTCGAGGCGATGTAGGCGGTGAGCGCGGTGCGGGCGGCGGTGATCTTGGCGGCATCGATGCCGGCCAGGGCGTCGCTCTCGGCGTGGTCAATGATGTCGGGGGCGAATTGTTCGAGATTGGCGCGGCTGGCTCCGAGGTTTTTGCCCACGTGGTAAAGTTGCAGGTGGACGGGGTCGGTCACGCGAAAGCGGATTTTGGCGGCGGTCTGCATTTCCACAACTTTCTCGAGCAGTTCAGCGCGCCGAGCGCGTTCGGCGGCGGTGGATTCGAGCCGGGCGACTTTGCCCGCGCCGCCGGCCAGGGTGCGCGCGGTGGTGATGCTGTCCAGCAGGGCGGTGACTTCCGCTCCGAGAATACCCCGGACCAGGAGGGGGGAGGCATAGGCCGGTTTTTGAGCGGCCCGGGCGATTTGTTCGGCTTTGAGAAGTTCGTCCAGGATGGCTTTGTTCACGCGGACGGTGTGGCTGGGCGGCGGGTTGCCGGGAGTGGTGGGGCCGCTCGAGGAGGAGGAGGAGGAATCAGGCATAATGTTCCTTTATTTTCAGCAGGGATTTCATTTTCTTCGCGTCCATCTTATCCGGTAATCGCCGCGCACCTAGACAAATTGATTGCCTAAAATTAACAATTGATTGCAGGAAATTGACAAATTGAGTAGTTAGACTAATTCATCATGGATAATTATAGAGAGGCACTTATTCTGGGTGATATTGGTGGCATTGGAGCGCCGATCTCCGAATCGGCACGTTTCGGAGTAAGATCGGCGTTCCGGGGCGTCCGGTATTTCCGGGCGTATTCCTGCGGAGACAGGCCCATGCGTTTTTTGAATTGGTTGCAGAAATGGGCGACGGTCCGGCAGTAGCAAACCATCAAAGCCACATCCTTGGTGCTTTCACCGCTCGCGAGGGCATCGCAGGCAATCTTGATTCGTTCCTGCCAGAGCCAGTCGCAGAGCGAAATGCGCCAGCGGATCAAACAGAGTCGGCTGACGGTCCAAGCTGATTCGCCGGAGAGTTTGATGAAGATTTTAGCCTGATATTTGGCCTGATCCGCCAAGGCCTGCCATTGAATCGGGGTAAAGCGGTGGAGCCGGCTGTCAGTCGGCGCAAGAAAGGTCATACTAGCTATACGTTCCGAACAGGGCGTTTCTATCAAAAATCTGCATTTTTCTGAAAAAAGTTGTAACTCGCTTGAAAATAACGATTTGAAATGCTGAATTGGTCGCCTTTCAGGCTCCGAAGACGATTTTCGTGTCCCCGAAGACCAAAATTTACACTCCGAAGACCATTTTTATGCCACCGAAGACCTTATTTATGACGCCGTGGACGATTGTTGGCATGGAAAGCACGATTATCGCAGGTTAGAAGCCCAAATTTTTCATCCCGAAGACCAAAATGATGGCTCCGAAGACGAAAATTATCAGCGCAGGGACGAGATTTTTGGCTCCGTGGACGGCAAATTAGATCGCGTGAACCATTATCGGAGCGCCGTGGAGGATTGTTCCCGTCGTGCGGGCGAGATTTTTGAGGTCGTGGAGGATTTTTACGGGTCGCGCAACCGTCGCGCCGAGTTCGGGAAGGTGTTATGAGCCGGCGTCGTCGAGGGATTTCTTGATGGCGGCGATGACGCGGCGCTGGACGGAGCTGGCCGGGCCGGCAATGCGCGCGCCGGCGGCCGCGCGGTGGCCGCCGCCGCCAAATTGCGCGGCGATTTCATTCACGTTCACGGCGTCGCTTTTCGAGCGGAGGCTGATGCGGGTGTGGCCGGAATCCATTTCTTCAAAGAGGCAGGCGACGACGACGCCCTGGATGGCGCGGACGTGGTCGATGAGTCCCTCGGAGTCGTCGGGCTGGGCGCCGGTGCGGGCGTAGTCGCGTTTCTTGAGCCAGAACCAGGCGGTGCGGGCGTCGTGGACGAGGCGGAATTTGTTATAGACGTGGCGGAGGAGCTGGACGCGGGCGAGGGGGTAGGACTCGTACACTTCCTGGGAGATTTTCCCGAGGTCCGCGCCGCTTTCGACGAGGTGGCTGGCGACGTGGAAGGTGGCGGGGGTGGTGCTGGGGTATTGAAAGCTGCCGGTGTCGGTGGAGACGGCGGTGAAGAGGCAGTCGGCGATGGGCTTGGTGATGGGCCAGCGCGCGGCGCGGAGGAGGCGGTAGATGAGTTCGCCGGTGGAGGGTTCGCGGGAGGAAACCCAGTTGAGGTCGGCGTAGCGGGTGTTGCTGGCGTGGTGGTCGATGTTGATGAAGAACTTTCGCGCGGCGATGCAGTCCTTGACTTTGCCAAGACGTTCGAAGCTGGCGCAGTCGGTGGCGATCACGCAGTCGAATTTCCGGCCGGGCCGGGGGAGCGCGAACATTTTTTTGGGGTCGAGGAAGGTGAGCTTGGCGGGGACGGGGTGTTCGTTCCAGCAGACGACTTTTTTGCCGGCGTTCTTGAGGGCGAGGGCGAGGCCGAGCTGGGAGCCGATGCAGTCGCCATCGGGCCGGACGTGCCCGACGATGCAGAAGGTTTCGTGGGCTCGAATGGCGTCGAGGATGCGTGGGATGACTTTCAAGGGTTATTCCTGGGAGGGGGCGGACTTTTCCATTTCTTCGATGATTTGCAGGACTTTGTTGCCGCGCGCGAGAACGTCATCGACGATGAAGCGCAGGTGCGGGGTGAATTTGAGGAAGACGTGCTGGCCGACGAGGCCCTGGATGTGTTTGCGGTTGCTTTGCAACAGGGTGAAGGCGGTCTTTTTCTGCTCGGCATTGCCGATGATGCCGATGAAGACGGTGGCGGATTTCAAATCACTGGTGACATCGACGTCATTGACGGTGACGAGGCCGGCGGGGACGAGAGGCATTTCGCGGCGGATGATTTCGCCGATCTCGCGCTTCAAGAGCTCGCGCACGCGCGCGTGACGATGGGAAGGAGGATGCGATGATTTCATGGCAACTGGATCCGGGGCGGACGCGCCGGCCTAGAGTTTCGCCGCGATGCGCTCCACGGCGTAGCTCTCGATGGTGTCGCCGATCTGGTAGTCGTCAAAGCCGTCGATGCGGATGCCGCATTCCATGCCGGCGCGGACTTCGTTGACCTCGTCCTGGAAGCGGCGGATGGACTGGGCGATGCCTTCATAGACGAGGGCCTTGCGGCGCATGACGCGGACCTTGCCCTTGACGATGCGGCCGCTGGTGATGGCGCAACCGGCGATGTTTCCGCCCTTGGACAGCGCGAAGAGTTGGCGGACTTCGGCCACGCCGGTGACAACTTCCTTGAGGATGGGGTCGAGCAGGCCGGCCATGGACTCCTTCACCTGGTCGATGAGTTCGTAGATGATGGCGTAGAGTTTGATCTGGACGCCTTCACGCTTGGCGACGACGGAGGAACTGCTGTCGATGCGGGTGTGGAAGCCGAGGATGATGGCGTCGGAGGCGGAGGCGAGGAGGACGTCGGATTCGGTGATGGTGCCGACGGCGCTGTGAATGACGTCGATCTGGACTTTTTCGGCCTCGATTTTTTTGAGGGCCTCGACGATGGCTTCGACGGAGCCTTGGGCATCGGCCTTGACGACGACCTTGAGGACTTTGCCGGCGTTGGCGTCGAGGGTGGCAAAGAGGGTTTCGAGGGTGACTTTGGAGCGGGATTCCTGGCCGAGGGTGCGGGCTTCCTCGAAGCGTTTCTCGGCGAGGTCGCGCGCGTTCTTCTCGTTTTCGACGGCGCTGAACTCGATGCCGGCCTCGGGCACACCGTTCAAGCCGAGCAATTTCACGGCGACGGACGGGCCGGCTTCCTTGAGGCGTTTGCCTTCCTCGTTGATGAGGGCGCGGACCTTGCCGTAGAAGCGCCCGCAAATGACGATGTCGCCGATGCGGAGGGTGCCTTTGCGGACGAGGACGGTGGCGGTGGGGCCGCCGGGTTCGAGGCCGGATTCGATGACGTTGCCCTTGGCGCGGCGGTTGAAGTTGGCCTTGAGGTCAAGCAGGTCGGCTTGAAGCAGAATCAATTCGAGCAGTTTGTCCACGCCCTGCTTGGTCAAGGCCGAGACGTCCGCATAAATGGTGTCGCCGCCCCAGTCGTCGGGCAAGAGGCCTTTTTCCTGGAGTTGCTGCCGGACCTTCATCGGATTGGCGTTCGGGTGGTCGCATTTGTTGACGGCGACGATGATGGGAACTTTCGCGGCCTGCGCGTGGGAAAGGGCTTCGAGGGTCTGGGGCATCACGCCGTCATTGGCGGCGACGACGAGGACGACGATGTCGGTGACGTTGGCGCCGCGGGCGCGCATGGCGGAAAAAGCGGCATGGCCGGGCGTGTCAAGGAAGGTGATTTGCTGAAGCCGGTCTTTTTTATCCGGATGCGGAAAAGAAATCGTGTAGGCGCCGATGTGCTGGGTGATGCCGCCGGATTCGCCCGCCGCGACGTTGGCTTTGCGGATGACATCGAGCAGGGAGGTTTTGCCGTGGTCCACGTGGCCCATGATGGTGACGACGGGCGCGCGTAGGGTCATTTCCTCGGGCTTGTCCTCGCTGTCGAGAACCACTTTTTTATCCGGCGGATGGACGATTCCGCCGCCGCGTTCGCGTTTTTCGATTTCGGAGCGGAAGCCGTTTTTGGCGCAAACTTTTTGGGCGACGAGTTCGTCGATGTTCTGGTTGACGTTGGCGAAGACGCCCAGTTCCATCAGGTCGGCGATGAGCTTGAAGGGTTTCAGGCGCAGTTGCACGGCCAGATCGCGGACGGCAATGGGCGTTTTGAGCGTGATGATTTCGCCTTCGGTGGGCTGGATAAATTTGGGCCCGACGGGCGGCGCGGCGGCGCGGGAAGCTTCGGTGGAACGCCCGTAGGGCGCGGGGCCGCGCGATTGGCCGGGGCCGAATTGTGGTCCGCGCTGATTGCGTCCATCGGGACGGCCTCGTCCGAAGTCGGGGCGTCCGCCAGCGCCGATCCGGGGTGGCGGCAGTTTGACGGAGCCAAGGCGGTCACCGACGCGCGGCGCGGGTTTGGAAGGAAGTTGGACGGAGCCGACCTTGTCGCCGAGTTTCGGGCCGGTGGGGGGAACCGGCGGCGGCAGAGTTTTTTCTACGGCCGAAATTTCGGGCGCGGGCGAGTCGGCGGCGGCGGGAGCACCGTCCGCCGGGGAAGTTTCGGCAACGGGCGGTTCGGAAGCCGGCGGCTCGACGGGCGGCGGGGGCGGTTCGGCGATGATGAGAATAGGCCTGGCCGGTTCGGGCGCGGGGACGGGGGCGGGAGGGGTTTTGCTCTGGAAATAGCCCTCGAGGTATTCGGCGGTGATTTTATCCAGCGAGCTGGAGGGAACTTTGGCGGCGGCAATGCCCAGTTCTTTGGCCTTGGCAAGGACGTCCTTGCTTTCGATGCCAAATTTTTTGGCGATGTCGTAAATACGAACGGGCATATAAATTTTCTTCGATCCGGCCTGACCGCAAAGTCTTCATGCGTGCAACATGGTGACGATGACGGGGCCGGGCTTCATCTCACGCAATGGGCGACGGTTCTCCGACTTTCAAGGTGCGCCGGCCGGCTTCGGCCTGGGCGGCTTCGAGCACCGCACCGGCCTGTTCGCCGATCTGCGCGATGTCCACCAAGTCGGACGCTTCCGCCTGCAACAAATCTTCCAGCCGGACAAACCCATGATGCACGAGCGCGTCGGCTTGTTCTGGGGTGAGGCCAGGGATGTCGGCGATGGCCTTGACGGCCTGGGCGACCTGCTGCTCGAAGCCGACGACGG
>CANMZY010000132.1:0-8387 GCA_947502425.1 Verrucomicrobiales bacterium | reverse complement strand
ACCGCAGGGAGCCGTCGCTCCGGCTCACCCCGCCGTCACGCCCAACAGGAATTCGATGTTCGTCTTCGTCTTCTTGAGCTTGTTCAACACCAGTTCCATCGCCTCGACCGGCGGCACGCCGGTGAGCGCGCGGCGGAGCATGACCACCTTCGCGTATTCCTGCGGATGGTAGAGCAACTCCTCTTTGCGCGTGCCGGAGAGCTCAATGTTGATCGACGGGAAAATGCGGCGGTCCACGAGATGGCGGTCGAGATGCACCTCCATGTTGCCGGTGCCTTTGAACTCTTCAAAAATAACCTCGTCCATCCGGCTGCCGGTATCGACGAGCGCGGTGGCGATGATCGTGAGCGAGCCGCCCTCCTCGATGTTGCGCGCCGCGCCGAAGAAACGCTTCGGCTTGTGCAGCGCGTTGGCATCGACGCCGCCGGAGAGAATCTTGCCGGAATGCGGCTGGACGGTGTTGTAGGCGCGGGCCAGACGGGTGATGGAGTCGAGCAGGATCACGACGTCGCGTTTGTGCTCGACCATGCGCTTGGCTTTTTCGATGACCATCTCGGCCACCTGGACGTGGCGTTCCGGCGGTTCGTCGAAGGTCGAGGAAATGACCTCCGCCGGGCGGCAGGAGCGTTCCATGTCGGTGACTTCCTCGGGCCGTTCGTCGATGAGCAGGATGAAGAGGTAGGCCTCGGGATTATTTTTCAGGATGGCGTTGGCCAGCTTCTGCATCAGCACGGTCTTGCCGGTGCGGGGCGGCGCGACGATGAGGCCGCGCGAGCCTTTGCCGATGGGGCTGACGAGATCGAGCACGCGCGTGGAAAGCTCGTCCCCGGTCGTTTCCAGAATGAAGCGCTTGTTCGGAAAGAGCGGTGTGAGGTTTTCGAAATGCGTCTTGTCCTTCGCCTTGTCCGGGTCCTCGGTGTCGACGGCCTCGACTTTGAGCAGAGCGAAGAATCGCTCCTTCTCCTTCGGCGGACGAATCTGCCCGGCGACGAGGTTGCCGGTCTGCAAATCGAAGCGGCGGATCTGCGAGGGCGAAACGTAAATGTCCTCCGGGCACGAGAGGTAGTTGAACGCCTGCGAACGGAGGAAGCCGAAGCCTTCGCTCAACACTTCGAGCACGCCTTCGCTGAAGAGCACGCCGCTGCGCTCCGCGTTTTTCTGGAGGACGTGGAAGATGACCTCGTGCTTGCGCATCGTGCCGAAATTCTCGATGCCCATCTCCTTGGCCATCGCGTTCAGGTCGGTCATCGACATGGCCTGGAGCTTGGCGATGTTGATTTTCAGCGCGGGCAGGACCTCGGCGGATGGCTCGGTCTGGGCGGCGGTGGCGTCGGGCGTTTCCACGGCGTGGGTCGGCGGACGCAGTTCCATCTCGTCGGCGGGCGCGGCGAAGGCGGCGACTTCGGTTTCGATGTCGAAGGGCGGCGACGCGGGGGCTTTGCGCCGGGGCGCTCTGGGGCCTTTGGGGCGGGCGTTTCTCGTCTTGGGAATTCGTGTCATAATTTAATAATTTTTTTGGTTAAAATGGGCCGCGGTTCGCGGCCAAGGAACGGAACGGCACACTGGTTGCAGTTCGCTGGATTTCCAATGGTCTGGAACTAGTCAAACCGGAACGCGCATCGCTGGGGCGCCAGGCAGGTCTGTTTCAATCAATACGGCAAGGGAAATCTCGCGGTTAATTCACAGACACTTTGCCGGACGGAGCGGGCGGCGTCAAGGTTCTTAATGTCGAGCAGCACTTCGCTGATCATGTCGGCGATGGCCGCCATCTCCGGCTCCCGCATCCCGCGCGTCGTCACCGCCGGCGTGCCCAGCCGGATGCCGCTGGCCTGGAACGGCGAGCGGGTCTCGAACGGAATGGTGTTTTTGTTGACCGTGATGCCGGCCTCGTCGAGCACGATCTGGCATTCCTTCCCGGTCAGGTCGCGCGCGCCGACATCCACCAGCATCAGGTGGTTGTCCGTGCCGCCGCTGACCAGCCGGAAGCTGTTTCGCTTCACCCCCTCGGCCAGGGCGCGGGCATTCTTGACGATCTGCTGTTGATACGCCTGGAACCCCGGCTGCAACGCCTCGTGAAAACAAACCGCCTTCGCCGCGATGACGTGCATCAGCGGCCCGCCCTGGATGCCGGGGAACGCCTGCGAATCAATTTCCTTCGCGTATTTTTCCCTGCACAAAATCAAGCCGCCGCGCGGTCCGCGCAACGTCTTGTGCGTGGTCGTCGTCACGAAATCCGCGTGCCCGACGGGGCTGGGATGCTCGCCCGCCGCCACCAACCCGGCGATGTGCGCGATGTCCGCCAGCAGCATGGCGCCGACCTCGCGCGCGATCTCGCCCATCCGCTTGAAATCAATGACCCGCGAATAGGCGCTCGCGCCGACGGTGATCATCTTCGGCCGGTGCTCGCGCGCCATCGCCGCCAGTTGGTCGTAGTCGATCCGTTCGTCCTCCTTGCGCACGCCGTAGTGGACGATCTCGAAAAATTTTCCGGAGAAGTTCGCCTTGTTGCCGTGGGTCAGATGCCCACCGTGGCTCAGGTCCATGGTCAGCATCTTGTCGCCCGGCTTGAGGAAGGCAAAATAGACCGCCATGTTCGCGCCGCTGCCGGAATGCGGCTGGACGTTCGCGTGCTCGGCGCCGAAAAGTTTCTTCGCACGGTCGATGGCCAGTTGCTCGACGACATCGACGTTTTCACAGCCGCCGTACCAGCGTTTCTTGGGGTAGCCCTCGGCGTATTTGTTCGTCAGCACCGAGCCTTGCGCCTCCATCACGGCGAGGCTGGTGAAATTTTCACTGGCGATCAGCTCGATGTTTTCCTGCTGGCGCTGGCGTTCGTGGTCAATGACCTCGGCGATTTCCGGGTCCACGGTTTTTAATTTTAGGTCAGGACTGCTCATACTGGGTTCCATTTTTTCGACGCGCCGCTCGTGCCGGCCGCCCTCGAACCGGGTGGCGAGAAAGGCGTCAATCATTTTTTTGGCTTGCTCGGGCGTGGTGGCGCGGTTGCCGAGACAGAGAACGTTTGCGTTGTTGTGCCGGCGGGAAAGAGCGGCCATCTCCTCGTCAAAGACCAGCGCGGCGCGCACGCCGGCGACCTTGTTGGCCGCGATGCTCATGCCCACGCCGCTGGTACAGACGAGCAGCCCGAAATCACTCTGGTGCCCGGCCACGTTGTGGGCCACGGCCTGCGCGAAGTCGGGATAATCGGAGGACTCCTTCGAGTGCGTGCCGAAATCGTTGACCGTCCAGCCCTGCCCCTGGAGATGCTGCTTGAGCGCCTCCTTCAGCTCGAAGCCGCCGTGATCCGCACCGAGCGCGATGGAGTTGCCGGCCGGCCCGGCGGAGCTGGTCGCCGTGGAAGTTTGTTCGATAAATTTCAACATGGTGACAATGCCCTGCTCAATCTGGTCGCGGCAGTTCAGGTAAACGTCATACGACCCGCCGATCGGATCGCTAATGTCATTTTCATAAATGTCCAGCGTCTCGTCAAACTCGCGCAGTAAAAAAGTTTTCTCCGTCGCCTGCGGATAAAGGAGCGTGATGGCATCGACGTGGCTGTGGGTCATCCCGAAAATGTAGTCGGCCTGCTGGATCAGCTCCGCCGTGAGCAGCCGGCTGCGCTGTTTGCTGATATCGATGCCCAGTTCGCGCAGCGCCCGCACCGCGTATTCGCTCGGCGTCTGCCCGTCGAGCGCGCCCACCCCGGCGGACAGCACCCGGTAATCCTTGCGCCCGCGCATCTCGTGGCGGAACAACCCCTCGGCCATCGGACTGCGGCAAATGTTTCCCGTGCAAACAAACAAAATCGTCTTCATCAAAAATCTGGCGGCAAGTTTGCGGCGGGCGGCGGAATAATCAACTTGGAAATCGGCGTGGCGCAGAAAAGGCCGGGCTGGTGTTCAATCCGCCCGCCGGCCGCGCGCCCCTCTCGTCACTCTGCCCGCCTGGCCCGCACCACCGCCAGCCCCTTCAACAAATCCAGCGCCCGCGCCAGCACCGGATCGGTGATGACCGGCTTTTCCACCGCGGCGGGCTTCACTTTCGGAAGGCTCGACTCGTCATCCGGATCCAGCCGCTCCCGGGCCAGCCGCACCAGCTCCGCCTCGTTGAGCCGATGGCGCGGCGGCCGGTTCGTCACGGAAAGATTCGCGACGCCTCCGGCCGTGGACTTGGGCAAAATTTTGTAGGCGTCGGCAAAAAATTGTTTCTCATCCTCCGGGCTGACCTCCACCTGGATGTCCGCCTTCAACCCGCCCGCCGGCACCGTTTCCCCGCTCCCCAGCTTGACCGATGCGACGGCGACGCGCAGCCGCTGGCCGTTTTTCAAAACAAACTCCTTCATGATGCTCGCCTGCCCGGCCGTGTTCGTGCCGATCAGCAACGCCACTTCCCCATTCCGCAACACCGCCGCCAGCGCCTCCGCCGCGCCGGCCGTCTGGTGGTTCACGAGGATCGTGACCGGCACTTTGATCGCGTCGGCCTTCTCGGTGGACCGCGCCGTCCCCTGCCCCCAGTCAAGCAGCAGTTGCTCCGAGGCGAAAAACTTGTCCGCCACCGCGCCCGCCGCCGCATAGTCCAGCCCGCCCGCAAACCGCAGATCCAGCACCAGCCCCTGTAGCTTGTTCGTCATGCCGAGCAGGCGCAGCGCGTCACCGGTTTCCTTCGCCAGTCCGCCGCCCACGCGCGCCACCCGCAGATAACCAAACGCCCCGTCAAACACCGCCGAGCCGGCCAGTGCCGGCTGGCCGGTGTTCGTGCCGGCGACCGCATCCAGCGAGACCCGCGAGCCAAGCCGTGCGATCAACCCCTCGACCGCCGCGCGGTTCAGCGTCGCGTCATCGGCCCCGGTGAGGTTCGTGCGGAGCAGGTCATAGACTTCCTGGAAGGAGGGCGGCGAAATTTTTTCGCCGGCGCGGGCGGACGCGGCGCCGCTCAACAAACCGAGCAGCACCACCGCGCCAAGAAGGTTTCTGTACTGTGTCATGCGCGGGAAAAGTGGGGCAGGCCTGATGGAAAGTAAAGTCCCGTCAAGAAGCTCGCCAGCGATGGAGGCAACAGGCACCCGCACCTGTAGCGCAGCCGTCCCCGGCTGCAAGTTCGCGGGGCGTGGCCGCGAGAAACAGCCGGAACTCGCTGGCGGGAACGCCTGCGCCACGGGCTGTGCCCGGCTGGCCGGTGTTTTACCATAAGGATTACCATAAGAATTGCCATTTACCATTCCATGACCGATGATCGTCCCATGAAAACAACCATTACGATGGATCAATCGGGACGACTAGTTCTTCCCAAAAATATTCGCCAGTCGCTGAACACGCCGTCCGCCGCCCGGTTTGAGGTGCAGGTGCTGGGCAACCGCGTGGAATTGACACTGGCCGAACCGGAGTCAGCCCGCCTGCGCCGCAAAGGAAAGCTCCTCGTCGTGCCCAAGCAGGGCGTCGCGGCGGACGCGGTCAAGGCCCTGTCGGAAACCCGCGCCGACCGGTTATGATTGAATTTTTTGACACCACCGTGCTGGTGGCGGCAATGGTCGAGGACGAAGCCCGGCACGAAGACTGCGCCCAAATTTTGGAGTCGGTCAGGGACGGCCACGCCGGGGCGCATTCCTTGGCGGAATGTTTCGCCACGCTCACCGGCGGACGTTTGAAAATCCAACTCGCGCCCGGTGAGGCCGCCAGCCTCATCCGTCATAATATCCATGACCGCCTCACGCTGGTCACGCTCTCCGCCCCGGAACAGATGAAACTGGTGGAGATGGCCGGGCCGGCCGGCGCGCGCGGCGGCGCGATTTACGATCTTTTGCTCATGGCCTGCGCCCGCAAAGTGAAGGCGGAAAAAATTTACACGCTCAACCGCCGCCACTTTATCGCGCTGGCCCCGGACCTGGCGGAGCGGATTTTATCACCGTGATTCTAATCCCGTTCAGCGCCTTCGCCGCAATGTCCCGCCGGAACTGCGCGTCGTCGAAATGGATTTTCTCCACGGCGGCGTAGGCGGCGACCTGAGCGGCCGGCAAATCCTTCGCCCACGCCGTCACGCCGAGCACCCGGCCGCCGTTGGTGACGATGTGATTTCCATGCGGTGCCGTGCCAGCGTGAAAAACTTTCGTATTCGCCAACCGCGCGGCGGCGTCGAGGCCGCTGATGACTTTGCCCTTCGCGTAATTTCCCGGATAGCCGCCCGACGCCATCACCACGCAGACCGAGGCCAGCGGACTCCACTTGAGCTCCATCTTATCGAGCGTTCCCTCCACGCTGGCATTGAGCAGTTCGACCAGATCACTTTCGAGGCGCGTCAGATACACCTGCGTCTCCGGATCGCCGAAGCGCGCGTTGAATTCCAAAATCTTCGGCCCGTTTTTCGTCAGCATCACGCCCGGATACAGGATGCCGCGATAGTCAATCCCCTCCGCCACGCAGCCGCACATGAACGGTTCGAGAACCTGGCGCGCGGTCTCGGCGAGCTGCGCGTCGGTCAGGAACGGCGTCGGCGAATACGTCCCCATGCCGCCGGTGTTCAGGCCGAGATCGCCGGCGAGCGCGCGCTTGTGGTCCTGCGAGGTCGGAAAAATTTTCGCCGTCCGGCCGTCGCACAGCGCGTGCAGCGACACCTCGACGCCTTCGAGAAATTCCTGCACCACCACCCGCGCACCGGCCGCGCCGAAGGCCCGGCCCACCATGATTTCATCCACCGCCTGCTCCGCCTCGGCCTGGTTCGCGCAGAGCAAAACCCCCTTGCCGAGGGCGAGTCCGTCCGCCTTCACCACGCAACGCCCACCCAGCGACGCGCAGAATTTCTTCGCCGCCGCCGCGTCGGCAAAAGTTCCCGCCGCCGCCGTGGGGATGCCATACTTCTCCATGAACTGCTGCGAAAAAACTTTCGAGGACTCGAACTGCGCCGCCTTCTGGTTCACCCCCCAAATCCGTAGCCCGTGCTTCTGAAACAAATCCACGATGCCGAGCGCGAGCGGATTGTCCGGCCCGACCACGGTGAGATCCGCCTTCTTCTCCTGCGCGAACGCCAGCAGTCCCGGCAAATCCTCCGCGCCAATGCTCACGCACTCGACCAGCGAAGAATTTTTCACCAGCCGCTCTCCGGCGATGCCCGCGTTGCCCGGCGCGCACCACATCTGCGTGACGTGCGACGACTGCGCCAGCTTCCAAACCAGCGTGTGCTCGCGTCCGCCGGAACCGATGACGAGGAGTTTCATTGCATCAACGACGAATCTTGAAACCCTCCAGCGCGGCCAGCTTTGACGCTTTGGAATCAAAACTCCAGAACGTGTCGCACTTGAGCGCGAGCGCCGAAGCAACGTGCAGCAGATCATATGTGCGGAAGCCATGTTTTGCGGTGTGACGCATCGCAAGCTCCTCGAATTGCCGCTCCAGATCGCCAATGGGCACAACCGCATTGCGAATGAAACTCTCCTTGGTCAGATCGTCCCGGAAGTTTGCGTGAGCCAATGCCGCCTGCTCCGGCGTGACAAAATGCTGCCCAGGCGAACGCGCCAAAAAAATATGAAGCTGGAAGGCGTTAACGACTTCCAGGCGGTGCAGCCAGGTCACCGGCAACGGACGGGCCTCACCGCGCTCCGCCCGCGCCGCCAACCGGTCAGCCTCGAAACTGTCCGGCAGTTCCAGATAGGTGCGAGTGAAGAAATTGGTGTCGGCGTAGGGAATCATTCGCCGCGAATGAGTTTGTCCACCTTGCGAACCTGGGCGGCCGGAATCATCTTTGGAAAAATCGCCCGGCGACGTGCGGCGAAATCCGGCAGCGTGATGGGCTTGCGGGCGGACGCTTCCGGCTGGATGGAATAAACACGCCCGTCGCGGCGCCTGACGTGGACCACGCCTTCCTTGTCCGCCGCATCCAGCACCACCGCCGGCTCGCGATCCAGTTGTCTCACCGTGAAAACTTTCATGTCCGACATTATGTCGGCGTTCGCAGGAAAGTCAAGCAACGTGCGGCGACTGCGGCCGTTTCCAAACCAGCGCATGCTCGCGTCCGCCGGAACCGATACGAGGAGTTTCATTTGTTGCCACGCGAATTGATGCAGGAACGGCCTACTCGGGAAAGAAATCTCACGATCACCGGGATGATGCTGGACCGGCTCTGTCTTCCTTGTCCGTACGATCCGAATCGGCATTGAGAAACTTCACCGTCTTCCATAACAAGAAGGCCACCACGGAGAGGAAGGCCACGGCCAGAGCCAGCCCAAACGCAACATCTCCACGCTTGGCCGGAGGCACAAATTTGAGCGGATAACAAAAGAGGAGAAACGCGCCGACCAGCAGCGCGATAGAACAGATAAAAAATTTCCGGGACTTGGCCGGCTTTTGTCCGTCCTTGCTTCCCAGTCCCCGCAGCAGTCGCCAGTAAAGCCAGGCCAC
>CANMZY010000131.1:0-8388 GCA_947502425.1 Verrucomicrobiales bacterium | reverse complement strand
GCTGGCGAACGGAAACAATCTCGCCGTCGTCACGCGCGGTTCCGGCACCGGCCTGAGCGGCGGCAGCCTGCCGAGCAAGGACTGCATCGTTCTCTGCACGGTCAAGATGGACAAAATTCTGGAGGTCGATCGCGCGAACCTCACCATGCTCGTCGAGCCGGGCGTGCTCACCCTCACCATCGCCGACGCCGCCCTCGCGGCCGGACTATTTTATCCGCCTGACCCCGGCTCGATGAAAATTTCCACCATCGGCGGCAATGTCGCGGAAAATTCCGGCGGCCTGCGCGGGTTGAAATACGGCGTCACCCGCAACTACGTCATGGGCCTGGAGGTCGTGCTGCCGGACGGCGAGATTCTCTGGACCGGCAACAAATGCGTGAAGGACGTGGCCGGCTATTCGTTGCGCGACCTGTTCATCGGCTCGGAAGGCACGCTCGGCGTCATCACCAAAGTGTTGCTGCGCCTCATTCCGAAACCCGCCGCCAAGAAAACCATGGTCGCCACCTTCGGCGCGATGGACCAGGCCGCCGACACCGTCTCGGCCATCATCGCCGCGCAGATCATCCCCTGCACCCTGGAGTTTCTCGACCGCATGACGATTCATTGCGTCGAGGATTACGCGAAGATCGGGTTGCCGCTCAATTGCGAGGCCCTCCTGCTCATGGAGACGGACGGGCATCCCGCTGTCGTCGCCGAGGAGGCCGCCCTGATGGAGTCCATCGCGCGCGACTGCGGTGCCATCGAGGTGCGCGTGGCGGCGAATGACGCCGAGGCCACGAAGCTCGCCAGCGCCCGCCGCAGCGCGTTCAGCGCGCTGGCCCGCGTCGCGCCCACCACCATCCTCGAAGACGCCACCGTGCCGCGCAGCGAACTGGCGAAGATGATCCGCGTCGTCGAACTCGTCGCCAAGAAATACAAGCTGCGCGTCGGCACCTTCGGCCACATGGGCGATGGCAACCTGCATCCCACCTTCCTGACCGACGAACGCAACCACGAGGAAATGCACCGCGTGGAAGAGGCCTTCAAAGAAATTTTCGCGGAAGCCATCCGCCTCGGCGGCACCATCACCGGCGAACACGGCATCGGCCTGGCCAAGAAAAGTTTCCTCCCGAAATTCGCCGGCGACGCCTCGATGCGCGTGATGCGCGAGCTGCGCAAAGCCCTCGACCCACGCGGGATTTTGAATCCGGGGAAGATGTTCGATTAGGCCGCCCCGGCCCGCCTACATCCCCATGATCTGATAGCCGCTGTCCACGTAGATAACCTGACCAGTGATGGCCGCCGCGCCGTCGCTGGCGAGGAAGGCACCGGTCGCGCCGAGTTCTTCGGGGAGGACGTTGCGCTTGAGCGGCGAATGGGCCTCGTAATGTTTGAGCATGTCGGTGAAGCCGGCGATGCCGCGCGCGGCCAGCGTGTTCATCGGGCCGGCGCTGATGCAGTTGACGCGGATCTTTTTTGGGCCGAGATCGTAGGCGAGGTAGCGGGTGCTGGCTTCGAGCGAAGCTTTGGCCACACCCATCACGTTGTAATGCGGCACCACTTTCTCCGCGCCGTAATAGCTCATGGCCACGATGCTGCCGCCGTCGGTCATGAGCGGGGCCGCGCCGCGCGCGAGGGCGACCAGCGAATAGGCACTGATGTCGTGCGCGATGCGGTAGGCTTCGCGACTGGTGCTCACGAAGTCGCCTTCGAGCGCATCCTTGGGCGCAAAGGCCACGGAGTGCAGGAGCAGATGGAGCTTCCCGAATTTCGCACCCACTTCGCTGAAGACACGGGCAATGTCCGCGTCGCTGGTCACGTCGCACGGGAGGATGAGCGTGTCGGGGCCGAAGGTGCCGGCGAGTTCCTCGACGTTTTCCTTGAGGCGTTCGCCCTGGTAGGTGAAGGCGAGTTGCGCACCGGCCTTGTGCCACGCCTGCGCGATGGCCCAGGCGATGGAGCGCTTGTTGGCGACCCCGAAGACGATTCCCAATTTTCCAGCGAGTGATGACATAAGATTTCTTTCGTTGATGACGACCGACGACAAAGAGGATGAAGCGAAGGCGCGCGTCGTGGCAAGGGGGAAACGGGAAATGCCCAGGACTAGGGTGCTCCGGTCACACCCCGGCGACGCGGTCGGGATAATCGGTGAAAATTCCGTCCACGCCGATCTCGTGCAGGCGGGCCATCTCGTCCGGCTCGTTGACGGTGAACACGAGCATTTTCAAACCGCGCCGATGCGCGTCGGCCACCAACTCCGGTGTGGCCAGCCTGCGGCTGACGTGCAGCGACCACGCGCCGAGCCGCTCCGCCCGCGCGGCCAGATCAGGCCGGGCCTCCTCGAACAGCGCGCCGAGGCGGATTTCCGGGCGGAGGGATTTGGTTTGCTTCAACTGCGCGAGGTCGAATGAGGAGACGAGAAAATCCTCGTAGCGCCACCCGCGTTGCCGCACGCAATCGTCGATCAGCGCGGCGACGGGCGCGGTGGTGCGCGGGCCTTTCAATTCCACTTTGATGATCGCGCGATGGTTCACGGCCTCGAAAATTTCTTCCAGCGTAGGAATCATTTCGCCGCGCCCGGCATCCAGCGAACGAAGCTGGGCAAATGTTTTCTCCATGACCGGACCCGTGCCGTTGGTGGTGCGGTTCAAGGTGTCGTCGTGAATGACCACCAGCCGGCCATCCACCAAATAAACGTCCACCTCGAGGCCGTCCGCGCCCAGCTCCAGCGCACGGTGTTCTCCGGCTCGTGCCCGCGCGCGCCGCCGCGTCCAGCGCCGCGCCGAGGCCGGTCACACCGCCGCCGCGGATGACCAGCACGTCCCAGGATCCGGGTTTGGCCCGCAATCGTTGCAACATTTCCGGGCGGTTCATGCTGGTGATTTTGCGCTTTGCAGTTGGAGCGGTTTGCCCCAAATGTACCGCCATCAGCTTATGCCCGACACAAAAACTTTGAAACCGAAACAAGTTTATCTCCTCGCCAACGGCGACCTCCGCCTGTCCGCCAATCAGAAATGCTGGGCCGAGCAGGCCAGGATGGAGGCCACGCTCACCAAGGCTTTGCGTGCCGAAGGATGGAAGGTGGTGCGCGCGCATCCCTACGACAAGGTGAAGAGGCACGGCTTCATTGATTCGCAGAAGATGGGCATCGAGGTGTTTCGCACGCTGGATCCAGATGCGCCGCTCATTGTTGCCGAATGTGTCTGGCAGTATAGCCAGCACATCTTGCCCGGACTCTTCACGCATCGCGGGCCGGTTCTGACGGCGGCCAACTGGAGCGGGACGTGGCCGGGACTGGTCGGAATGCTGAACCTCAACGGCTCGCTGACCAAGATGGGCGTGGCCTACAGCACGATCTGGAGTGAGAAGTTTTCCGACAAATTTTTCAAGGACGGCCTGCGCCAGTGGCTGCGCGCAGGCGTGATCACGCATGACCAGCGTCATGTCCGGGATCTCGCGCTGCTCAAGCTGCCGGCGGCCGACGAGCAACTCGGGCGGCGCGTAGCGCGCGAATTCCGCCGGCAGAAGGCGATCCTCGGCGTGTTCGACGAAGGCTGCATGGGGATGCACAACGCCATCATCCCGGACGAACTGCTCAACCCGACCGGCGTGTTCAAGGAGCGCCTCAGCCAGTCCACGCTCTACGCAGCGATGCTGACCGTGACCGAAGCCGAGGCGCGGGAGATTTTTTCGTGGCTGAAAAGGCGCGGGATGCAGTTTGTCCTCGGCACGAATGAGGAGACCGACCTGACCGAGAGCCAGATATTGCAGCAGTGCAGGATGTACATCGCGGCCGTGCGTCTGGCTGATGAGTTCGGATGCGCGGCCATCGGCATTCAATATCAGCAGGGGTTGAAGGACCTCACGCCGGCCAGCGACCTGGTCGAGGGTCTCTTGAACAACGTGGCCCGCCCGCCGGTGAAGTGCGCGCGGACGGGCCGGGTGCTGTTCGCGGACGAGGCGCTGCCGCATTTCAACGAGGTCGATGAATGTGCCGGCCTGGACGGGTTGGTGACGAACCGGCTCTGGCGCGAGCTGGGGTTTGCGCCGGAGAACACGCTGCACGATCTGCGGTGGGGCCAGCACTACCAAGGCGGCGACGTGGATGATTATGTGTGGGTCTTTCTGATTTCCGGGGCCGCGCCGCCCGCGCATTTCATCGGCGGCTACAAGGGCGCGAGCAGCGAGCGGCAGCCGCCGATGTATTTCCGGCTGGGCGGCGGGACGGTGAAGGGAATTTCCAAGCCGGGCCACATTGTCTGGAGCCGGGTCTTTGTGATGGACGGGAAACTGCACTGCGACCTCGGCGTGGCGGAGGTCGTGGCGCTGCCGCCGAAGGAAACCGAACGTCGCTGGCGCGAGACGACGACGCAATGGCCGATCATGCACGCGGTGCTCCGGGGCATCACGCGCGACCAGATGATGGCGCGGCACAAGTCCAACCACATCCAGGTGGTCTATGCGCCGGGCGAGGCGCAGGCGCACCGCGCGGCGCGCATCAAGGCGGCGGCGATGGCGGAGTTGGGGCTGGTCGTGCATCTGTGCGGAAAAGTCCGGTTGGGCTGACCGTTTCCATGAAGGAGAAAATCTCCAGCCTGCTCCGGCTTTCCCACGAGATCGGACGCGAGGACCGGCGACTGGCCATCCTCGGCGAGGGCAACACCTCGGTAAAACTCAGCGCCGGACAATTCGCGGTCAAGGCCAGCGGTTCGCGCCTGGCCACGCTGACCGAGGCGGAGGTCACGATCTGCGACACGGGGAAAATTCTCGCACTGCTGGAAGACAAGCGCCTGCCGGACGATGCAATCACCCGCGCGCTGCTCGACGCCCGCGTGGACGGACTGGGCCGGCAGCCGAGCATCGAGGCGATGTTCCACGCGTGGCTGCTCGCGCAGGACGGCGTGAACTTCGTCGGCCACTGCCATCCCGTCAGCGTGAACCAGATTCTCGGTTCGCCGCGGGCGCGGGATTTTGCAGAGCGCCGGATTTGTCCCGATGAGATTGTCTGCTGCGGTGCGGCCTCGGTGTTCGTGCCCTACCTGGATCCTGGCCTCGCCCTGGCCTGCGAAATCCGCGACCAGACGAACGCCTTCCTGCAGCGGCAAGGCGTCCTGCCCCGGCTGATCGTGCTGCAAAACCACGGCATCATCGCGCCGGGTGCGACACCCGAAGCGGTGCTGGCCTGCCTGCTGATGGCGGCGAAGGCGGCGGAGATTTTTATCGGCGCGGCGGCGCTGGGCGGGCCGAATTTTTTGACGGCGGCGCAGGTGGAGCGCATCGCGGGGCGGCCGGACGAGGCGCACCGGCGGCGGCAGTTGAACATTTGAGGACAAATGAACACGCATTATCTGGCTTGTGATCTGGGCGCGGAAAGCGGGCGGCTCATGCTCGGCTCGCTCGCCGATGGCAAGCTTTCCCTCGAAGAAATCCACCGGTTTTCCAACACGCCGGTGCCGAAAGACGGCGCGCTGCACTGGGACATTCCGAAACTGTTCGGCGAGTTGAAGACCGCGCTGAACCTGGCGGGCCGGCGAACCATTCCCATCAGCGGCATTAGCACGGATTCGTGGGGGGTGGATTATCTGTTCTTCGATGCGGACGGCGAACTGATCTCGCCGACGTTTCACTATCGCGATCCGCGGACGGCGCGCGGGGTGGAAAAAATCCGCGCGCTGCTGCCGTGGGAAAAGGTGTTTGCGGAAACGGGCATCCAGTTCATGGCGCTGAACACGCTCTATCAACTAGCCGCCGAAACGCCGGAGCGGCTGGCGCGCGTGGCGAAGCTGCTGCTGGTGGGCGACGGGTTTAATTTTTTGCTCTCCGGCGTGGCGCGCTCGGAAATTTCCCTGGTCAGCACAAGCCAGCTCTACAACCCGCGCACACGGGCGTGGTCGCGGCCGTTGCTGGACGCGGTCGGTGTGTCCGAAAAAATGCTGCCGCCGATGGTTCCGTCCGGCACACGGCTCGGAACGTTGCGACCGGAACTGGCGCGGGAGGCCGGCCTGGCTGGTCTGGAAGTAATCGCCACCTGTTCGCACGACACCGGCGCGGCGGTGGCGGCGGTGCCGGCCACGGGATCGGACTGGGCGTATCTCAGCTCCGGCACCTGGTCGCTGATGGGCGTGGAGCTGCCCGCACCGATTCTCAGCGACGCCTGCCGCGAGTTGAATTTCACCAACGAGATCGGGCACGGCGGCACGACGCGGCTGTTGAAGAACATCGTCGGGCTGTGGATCGTGCAGGAATGCCGGCGCGAGTGGGCGCGCGCGGGGAGCGAGTTCGACTATGCGACGTTGACGCGGCTGGCCGAGGACGCGCCGCCGTTTGTTTCATTGATCAATCCCGCCGACCCGCGCTTTCTCGGCCCCGGCGAAATGCCGGAAAAAATCACGGCCTTCTGCCGGGAGACCGGCCAGCCGGTGCCGGCGAACCCCGGCGCCACGATCCGCTGCGTGCTGGAAAGCCTCGCCCTGCTCTATCGCCGGACGCTGCGGCAGATCGGGCAGCTCACCGGGAAAAATTTCACGCGGCTGCACATTGTCGGCGGCGGGAGCCGGAACGGGCTGCTGAACCAGTGCGCGGCGAACGCGCTGCAGATTCCGGTGCTGGCCGGACCGGTCGAGGCGACGGCGGCGGGAAACATTTTGATCCAGGCGATCACCCTGGGCCACCTGCCCTCGCTGGCGGCGGCGCGCACGGTGGTGAAAAATTCCTTCGACGTCGCGGAGTTTCGGCCGCAGGACGCCGCGGCGTGGGATGCGGCGTTCGCGCGGCTGGAGAGGTTTTTCTGACGCAGCCGATGAAGAGATCAGCGCCGTCTGGAGTGCTGGTTTTTTAAAGGCGCGATCAGAAAATACCATCATGAAACAAGACGTGGCCATTTCGTCGTCAGGCGGCGTTGCGGAGCGGCGCGCCCAGCCCTGTCCGACCGCGACACACCGATCGAAACAGTCCGGTCTGAAGATTAATCTGGGGCAAAAAAAACCTCGCGACGGGTGGTCACGAGGTTTTGTGAAGAGGGGAAAAGTCTTATTTCTTCCGACGGCAGGCGGCCAGGAGCAGGCCCAGTCCGCCCAAGGCCAGGAGCGTGGTCGTGCCCGGCTCGGGGATCGGGCCGGTTGCTTCCAGACCCCAGCTCACCGCGTGTGCGTGTCCCCGCCGGACACGTCGGCAACGAACAGCGTCCAGTCCCCGTTCGGATCCAGCCCGTTGAACGACGACAGAAATGCATCAGGCGGCTGCGAATCCAGCACCGAACCCGGCGAGTTCGTCCGTCCATCCGGCTGCCAAGTGCCCGTCAACGGCCCAACAATCGGAATCTGATGGATTCGTTGGTGGCCAGCCGGTGGTCGCCATCGTGATTGCCGGAGCTGACGAGTAGTCGTGCCTGCTCCCTGAGCCAGCCCAGATATTTTTCGACCACCACAATCTGCACGTCAATTTCCAGTGCGGAACCGAGATCAAGAAGGTCGCCGCCGATGACCACGACGTCGAAGCGGGAGGCGTTGGTCATAAGCCAGTCGAACTGCTTGAGCGCATAATGCAGGTCAGCGACGAAAAGCATTTTCACGGCAAGCGCCGAGCGTGTCGAAACTTCTTTGAGCCATCCATGAAAATCCCCGTGTGCACATTTCCGGCTTGATCCGGAGGCGTTGACGGAATAGTTTCTGTGCAAACCAGATGTCGCCTCTGATCCCATCTTGCCTCCGGTTGCTTGTCCGTGCTCCGCGCCGGGCATTTTTTTTTACTCTGTTGGTAGTGGGCATCCTCCGGGGGGTGCCGCCGGTGGCCGCCGCCGTGCCGCTCATTCCGTTTGGCTCGACGTGGAGCTATTTTGATCTCGGTTACGACCTGGAAACGGAGTGGCGGGAATACTATTACGATGACGAGGACTGGTCCAGCGGCCCGGCGCAACTCGGCTACGGCGACGGCGATGAGTCGACGGAAATCTTCTACGGTCTGGACGACGAGAACAAGTTTGTGACCACATATTTCAGGCGCGGCTTTACAGTGGCAAACCCCGGCAGTTATCCGGCCTTGATCCTGCGGTTGCTTCGGGACGATGGCGCGGTGGTCTATCTAAACGGGACGGAGATTTTTCGCAGCAACATGCCGGACGGTTACATCAGCTACGACACCTACGCGTCCTCGCGTTTGAATTATCCGGGCGAGACGAATCTCGTTTCCGTCGGGGTCAATCCGGCGCTGCTGGTTTCGGGCTACAACGTGATCGCGGTGGAGGTTCACCAGTACGAGCCGGCCAGCCCGGATCTAAGCTTCGATCTGGAACTGGCTGCTTCCACTGTCACCCAGGCGTTGACGCGCGGGCCGTATCTCCAGTTGGGCACCTCGACGAACATGACCGTACGCTGGCGGACGACGGTGCCCGGCAACAGCCGCGTTGAGTTT
>CANMZY010000130.1:0-8432 GCA_947502425.1 Verrucomicrobiales bacterium | reverse complement strand
GGAGCCGAAGCGGAAATCGCCATCGCCGCCCCGGTCGGTGCGGCCTCTCGCCCCCAGACATTCCGGGATCTCCATCGGGTTCCACGAATACCACCACGACATCGCCTGCAGCCCCACAAAGTGTTCACCCGGCGGGTGGGCCCACCCGGTTCCCTCGCCAGTGACATCAAAACCACGGTCCCGCCAGTAATGGAAAATCTTCCGTTGGGTTTCGACGTATTTCACCGGGGTCAATCCGCCATTTTCGGGTTTCGCGTGCCAAGGGCTCATGGGTCTGCCCCCGTCCCGATTGGCGATGAACACGTCAATATGAATGGTATGTCCTTCCTGCAGTTCGGGAATCAGTTGGATCAACCCATCAATGCGCCGCTGCGCCAGACCAGCTTCCCATTCCTTGGGATAAACCACGCTGTACATGTCCTCTCCTTTCATCTGGATGCCGCCAACCAAGAGCTTTCCGCTTTCATCTTTGGCGAAACAGTCCTTGGCGACATACTCCGCCCACAACGGACTTTGCTGGTAGGCGTCCGCCATGTTGAGGTGCAGGCTCACGGTCGTGTTGAACTTTCTGCCCTCGCGGATGAGCCATCGCAAGCTTTCAAGCGCCGTGGCGTCCTGCGCTCGTTTCAGGCGGGGATTTACTTCAGACCAAGCGGGATAGCCGTGGTCGTGGCCGCCTTTTTGCCAGCCGACGAGGTAAATGATCTTCGGGATCCCGCGCGTCAGGTTGTCGGCCTTGCGGATGACCTCCAGAGCCTCCTCGAAAGTACACATCACGTCGTGCGGTTTCTGAAACATGGGCTCTTTGGCCAGGCGCTCCACTGGTTGCCCTTCCATGCCCAGAAAGAGTTTTAGAACCAAGGCCTGTTGGTGGTCCCGATAGAAAGGCACCACCACCACCTCGGTGGTGGCGTTGAGTCGCTTGCCCCCCTGCACAACCGTGACTTCAATCGTGGCAACGCCACCTTCTTTGGGCACAATCTCGTCACCTTCAATGGCAATGACGTCCACATTTCCGCTGGCGCTTTTGGTCCGCGCCTTGATCACCACCTCCGGGGGACGAAGAGCGCGCTGGGAGCCGTCGGAATAGAACCCGGTCACGGTCAGTTTCCCTGTGGCTTTGGGTTCGCGCACGGGATAAAGAACCTTCCGATCAACCGACACCGCCAGGCGCTCCAACATCTTGGTCCCCGGTGGAGTCGTGGTCGGCGGGGCCTTGGCCACCTTGGTCTCGTCCACCGGCAGCCAGTTGAACACCGCGGGCTTCGTCTCTGCCTTGGTTCCGGCGGCCACGACTTCAAACTCGCCAACGTGATACTCGCGCCCGCCTTTGTGAAGGTCCGCATTGTCGAGTTCCGCCCGCTCGCTCGACGAGTACAATCCAATCAAGACGTCGTATTTCCCTGGCGGAGCATCGGCGGGCAGCTCGATGGGAAATGGACCTTCCCGCAACCATCCTTCCTGCGGCCAGCGAGTGGTCGGCGCGACCGGGGAAAAATCCGCACCAATGCGCAGTCCACCGGGGCCGACGACATGGACGAACACCTTGAACTCCTCCGAGGACGGGCCTCTTGAGCGAAAGGTGTAAGCAGCCTGCACCACACCGCCCGGCTGAACCCGGTCGCGGTCAAGCGCCAACCGCGCGAGGGCCGGCTTGAATTCGGCCAGGGAGGCGGGCGCTAAAGCGCACGAGATGAAGATTGCGAAACAGATTCTTGAAAAGATGCTCATAATAATTCCGGGGCTTCCGCTGCACAGACGTCTTGGTGGGAACTTATGGCCCGGCTATTCCCCGACCACGCAGCTGATGGCCCAGAGGCGTTTGGTGATGTTCATGAAATTGCTCGTTTTGATCTGCAACTCGTTTGGGCCTTTCCAAAGCTGGGCGGCGACCGTGGCCACTTCCAGACCGTGGTCGTGGCGGAACGATCCACTTGTGCCGAACACAGCCCGACCCTGATGCCCGGAAAATTTCCACAGTCTGGCCCTTCACCAGCTTGGTGTCTGTGCTCTGCCGTTTCGCGTGGAATTCCATAGGCAATTGAATCAGGGGAAAAGTCTGGTCTCGCATCGTCGTGGGCTCGGCGGCAGGCAGGCTCCGGCAAAAGCTGATGAGCACCATGGTCGTGATACTCATGGCAAGTTTCGTCTGTCTGATGACGAAACGCTGCCATCGGCGCGTGAGAGCGGTTTTCATGTGGCTCTCATTTATTTTCCAAAGGTGCATGGAAAGAGGCTGCCGGGCTTTCCGAGAATTACAATTAATACTTCAGGTTTCGCTCCACGAGTCACATTTCAGTTTCTACGAACCTCACTCACATCAGCTGAAACCGGATGGTCATGAGCGGAAAATTGCCCTCTTTCAATCCAGTGGCACTTCGGTTACATCTCACTCATGCAAAATCCGCCCTGGTATTCTTTTTATTTGCCTGCATCGGTTGGCCAACTGGCGGGCTGTGCCTCCATCACGAACAGGTAAATCAGTGCTCGGGCCGGGCACGGCGCGCATCACATGAGCGACTCAAGACTTCAATGGTATTGGCACCGGCTGCGGGCGATGAGTCCGGCGGAGATGGCGCGGCACGCGCGCAAAAAATTCTGCCAGTTCACCGACGCACGGCGCGGGCGCGACTGGACTTCCGTGAAGCTCGACACGTCCGGTGCGTTCCCTATTTTGCCGAAGCCGGCGGACGCGCCGGAAACGTTGCGCGCCGCACTGCGCCGGGACACCGAGGAAATTCTCGCCGGCCGCTGGCGCGCCTTCGGTCATCTCGAAATCAAGGTCGATGATCCGCCGCTCTGGCACTGCGATTATCTCGCGGGGGAAAATCTCGCGACCACCGAATCGGCCTTCCAGTTGAACCACCGCGCGCTGCCCGGCGGCGCGGATGTGAAGCTCATCTGGGAGTTGAGCCGCTGGTCCCAACTCGTCCGGCTCGCGCAGTCCGCCTCCGTGCTCGGCGACGAGCGGGCCGGGCGCAAATGCGTCGCGTGGCTGGGGGACTGGGTGAAGCACAACCCGCCGTATCGCGGCTGGAACTGGACGAGCGCGCTGGAGGTCGGGATGCGGCTGATTCAATTCACCTGGATTGACGCGCTGCTCCACGCGCAGGCCGAGACCTGCGATTACGCCGGTGAACTTGAAACGCTGCGCTACAAAATTTTGCCCGCGCACGCCTGGTTCGCGTGGCGTCATCAGTCGTTCGGGTCGTCGGCGAACAATCATCTGCTCGGCGAACTCACCGGTTTGATTCTCGCCACCACGCGCTGGCCGGAACTGGCCCGCTGGGGCGCGCCGCTGGAAGAGTTGCAGGCCCGCTGGGAGCGCGAGGTGCTCGCGCAGTTCGCCGAAGACGGCGGGAACAAGGAGCAGGCGTTGAACTATCAATTGTTCTCGTTCGAGTTTTGCTGGCAGGCGCGTGATGCGCTGAAGGCGGCGGGAAAGAAGATTTCTTTTTCGGTTGAAAAACGATTATCACACGCTTCGTTGTTTTTTGCGGCGGTTCAGGTGAAACGCGAGCCGTGGGATTACGGTGATTCGGACAATGCGTTTGTGTCGCCGCTTTTTCTCAGTGAACAAACCGTCGGGCGCGAGTGGCAAGACTGGATCGCGGTCGCGACGGACAGTGCCGCCCTGCCGTACTGGCTGGGCAACTCGGCGGTTCCTCCTGGGAAATTCAGTAACGGCCCGCCGCTGATGTCGAGGCCAATGAGCAACTGGGAGGTTTATCCAGACAGCGGCATCGCCATTTGTGAGTCGGGCTTCCATTTTTTGCGCTTCGATGCCTCGCCCCTCGGATATTTGCGGACGGCGGCGCATGGCCATCTTGATGCGCTGCATCTTTCAATCTGGTGCAAGGGCGTGGCACTGGTGATTGATCCCGGCACCGGCGCCTACTACGCGGATACAAATTTGCGTGCCTGGCTCGCCTCGCGCGCGGCGCATAATGGCCCGTGTCCGGTGGGCGAGGAGTTTCCCAAGCGGCTCGGCCCGTTTCTCTGGGCGCAGCATCACGACCAGCCCAGGCTCACCGAAGCGGGCTGGAATGTTCTGCTGGGTGAACTCAATTTGCCGGGCGTTCAACTGCGTCGCACGATTTCCACGCTGCCAGATCACACGGGATGGCAGGTGGAAGATGAAGTCTGGAGGGGGGGCAGTGGAAAAAATAGCGGGGCGGCGTTCCGCCCTGAAACAAAAAGTTTTACGGTCGAGACGCCCGGGGACACAGCCGGGACGGCTGCGCCACCAACTGGCGGCGAATCGGGCTTCACGGTGCGCTGGCAGTTTGCTCCCGGGGCGTGTGTGAAAATTTTGGGCGAACGCAAATTTGCCGTGAACCGCGAGAACGTATTGCTCGGCGTCGAAGTCAGCGCGGACTGGACGGAAGTAAAGCTGGTCAAGGGCGAGGGCGACCGGGGCGGCGACGCGCCGCTGGCGGGGATTGTTTCGCCCGCATTCCGCAAGACCTGCTTCGCGCCTTACCTGCTCTTGACCGCGCGGCCCGGCGACAAGCCTTGCGTTTTCCGCACCACATTTCTAGCCTGCGTGCGCGCATGAAAATCAGCATTTTTGGACTCGGCTACGTCGGTGCTGTCACCGCCGGATGTCTCGCCAAGCAGGGCCACAGCATCGTGGGCGTGGACGTGCATCCGCAAAAAGTCGAGTCGTTCAACCAGGGCATCCCGCCCATTATCGAGCCGGGATTGGACGAACTGCTGAAGCACGCCAAAGCTTCGGGACTGCTCCGCGCCACGCAACAGTGCGACGACGCCATCGCGGCCACCGATCTTTCGATTGTCTGCGTGGGCACGCCCTCGGCCGCCAGCGGCGCGCTGGATCTCGGGTTCGTCCGGCAGGTGTTGCAGGAAATCGGCGCGGCGCTGCGGGCGAAACCCAAGCGGCATCATCTCGTCCTCCGCAGCACGATGCTGCCCGGCAGCACCGCAAAACTCGCCGGTGAACTGCTCGCCGATCTGGAGGCGGACGGTTCGCTGACGATTTTTTATTACCCGGAATTTTTGCGCGAGAGCACGGCTGTCGCGGATTTCGACAATCCGTCCCTCGCCGTCGTCGGCGCGCGCAATGGCGCGCGGCCGCCAGCGGAGTTGATGACGCAGTTCTTCGGCGACAGCGCGGCGGTGGTGAACTGGAACACCGCCGAAATGGTGAAGTACGCCTGCAACGCCTTTCACGCCGCCAAGATCACCTTCGCCAACGAAATCGGGCGGGTCGGCAAGCAGATGCAGATCGACGCCCGCGCCGTGATGGAGTTGCTCTGCCGCGACACGAAGCTGAATCTCTCGCCGTATTATATGAAGCCGGGCAATCCGTTTGGCGGTTCGTGCCTGCCGAAGGACGTGCGCGCGCTGACGAATCATGGACGGTCGAACGGGCTGAATCTGCCGCTGCTCGAAAGTCTGCTCACGAGCAACGAGCAGCATCTGCAAAGCCTGCTCGCCCTCATCGCCGAATCGGGCCAGAACGAAATCGTGATCCTCGGCCTCTCGTTCAAATCGAACACGGACGACTTGCGCGAAAGCGCGATGGTCGAGGTGGCGCAGCTTTTGTTGGGCCGCGGCCACACGCTCCGCATTTACGATCCCGCGCTGAACCTAGCCGCGCTCGTCGGCAGCAACAAACGGCTGATCGACACGAAAATGCCGCACCTCGCCGGCCTGTTGCAGCCCGATCTGGCGACGGCGCTGGGCCGGCAGGGCCTGGTCATCGCCGCGCAGAAATGCGCGAAGCTGGATGACTTGAAAAAATTTCTCACGCCGCAGCACACGATTTTCGATGTGAACGGCTGGCCGGAGTTGCAGACGTTGCCGGCGAAGTACGAGGGGTTCTGCTGGTGAATTAGTCGTTCGACATCGCATGTCCTCCAAACCCTGCGTCCTCATCATCGTGGAAAATCTGCCGGTGCCGCTGGACCGGCGTGTGTGGCAGGAGTCGTGCGCGTTGCGCGACGCGGGCTACGAGGTGGTGGTGATCTGCCCGCAGATGCGCGGCTTCACCCAGCCGGAGGAGGTGCTTGATGGCATCCACATTTACCGGCACTGGATCAGCGAGGAGGCGGGCGGGGTCGTCGGCTTCATCCGCGAATACGCCTCGGCGCTCTGGGGTGAAACACGACTGGCGTGGAAGGTCTGGCGCAAGCACAAGTTCAAGATCATTCATCTCTGCAATCCGCCGGACCTGCTCTTTGTGGTGGCGTGGCCGTTCAAGCTTTTTGGCGTGCGGGTGATCTACGATATTCACGATGTCTGGCCGGAAATGTTCGAGGCGAAATTCGGGCAGCGCGGATTGTGGGCCTTACTTTACTGGGCGGTGCGGGTGGCGGAGCGGCTGACCTTCGCCTGCGCGGACGGGGTGATCGCGACAAACGAATCGGTGCGCGCGATCGCGCGGCAACGCGGAAAAAAATCAGCGGACAAACTTTTCGTGGTGCGAACCGCGCCGAAAATCTCGACGGAGGAGGCGCGGCCCAATTCGGAATTGAAGAAGGGCCGGCTCTTTTTGATCGGCTACGTGGGCGTGATGGGCGACGCGGACGGGGTGAGCTACCTCCTCGACGCGGCGGCGCATCTGGTGCATCGCATGGGACGGAGCGATGTGCAGTTTCTGCTGATGGGCACGGGACCGGAACACGCAAAACTTTTGCAGCAGCGCGAGCGGCTCGGGTTGGAGGCGTTCGTCGATCTGCCCGGACGAGTGACAAACGAGTTTTTGTTCAGCGCGCTGCGGACGATTGACGCCGGCGTCTCGTGCGATCCGATCAACGCCTACAACGATCATTGCACGATGAACAAGGTGCTCGAGTACATGATTTTTGAGAAGCCGCAGGTGATGTTTGATTTGAAGGAAGGCCGGGCCTCGGCGGCCGACGCGGCGGTCTATGTGCGGGAAAACTCGGCGGTGAAACTGGCCGAGGCTATCGGCCGGCTGCTGGACGATCCGGGGGCGCGCGAGCGGATGGGCCGACTCGGCGCGGAACGGGTGCGGACGGAGTTAAACTGGGAGAAATCGGTGGAGCAGTTGCTCAAGGCTTATCAGGCGGTGTTGAAGGACTGAGGGGAAGCGATGGACTGAGTGGATTGTCCGAGCGTTTCACCAGATTGGTCAGCGATTCAAAAATCTGCCGGGCAATAACGGCGTTGCCTTCGGCGGTGAGGTGGACGGTGTCCGCCTCCATGTAGAGTTCCCGGCCGTGCGGGGTGAGGACGGGGGTGATGTCGATCAGCGGGACGTTCCGCTGGCGGCTGATCTGCAGCTTGGCCTTGAGCGCGCGATTGGTTTCGCCGGCGAGGGCCTGGTCGATGTAGGGGATGAAGAGGAGGACCGGCTGGACGCGGTTGCTGAGGGCGAGGGTGCACAGGCCGTCGATGTGCTGGCGGAAAAAGGCGTCTGGGTCTTTCTGCTGCTGCTCCTTGAAGAGGGTGTCAGCGGCCGGATCGACGGGGATGAACTTGGCCCGTTGCGATTCATAAAGGCCCTTGAACTTGTCCTCGACGATGTAGTGGAAGGTGGCGAAGCGGCGGAAGAAATTTTTCAGCCGGACACGGTTCATGAAACTCTCGATGAACTCGGGACTGTTGTTTTCGGAGAACTGCGTCCAGAGATTGCCGTCGCCAATCAGGATGAGATCGGGCTGATATTGGAGGCCGATATCGCGGAAATAAAAGCGCATCTGCGGATAGGACCAGGCGTTGCAGCCGGCGTTGATGACCTCGATTTTCGTGCCGGGGCCGGCGTGTTCCTGGAGGAGGCGTTCGAGGCGGGCGGAATAGGTGTCGGCCTCGCTGACCCCCCAGCCGAAGGTCTTGGAATCGCCGAGGGAAAGGATGCGGAAGGTGCCGGGCGGCTTGGGCAACTGGAACTCCGGGCCGCGGGTGCCGCGCGAATTGATGTGGACGGGGTGGCGGCCGATTTTGGTGAAGCAATCCTGGTTGGGCCGGAGTTTCCAGTAGAGCACCGGATCGGGATCGTAAACTTCGACATTGCCGGAGCCCGCCAGGCGCAGCGTGATTTCGAGGCCGATCAGGAAAACGAGGATGGTCGCGGAGAGGATCGCGAGGTTTTGCAGGACTCGTTTAGAGCGTGGCCGTTTCACAGACATAGGATGATGATTTGCATTGGCGTCAGCCCGGCGCGGCAATCATTCCGCGCCGGGCGCGTAGCTATTGGACTGTGATCGCCCTTTTCGCAAGGGGAAATCTGCGGCGGTAAAAATTTTGCGGCGCGCGCCGGAGGCCGGCCGGGGCTTGAACTGTGTCCACCGTTGCGGCTACCTTGCCCCGCTCAAGCTGCGGCGGCCTGGCTGGCGCGGCCGTAATTATGCAGCCATTACACAATTTGCACGTCCGTGAAACCGTCCGCCTGATCGCGCCCCGCGCGCTCAAGGCCGAGCTTCCCTTGACCGACCACGCCGCGC
>CANMZY010000129.1:0-8436 GCA_947502425.1 Verrucomicrobiales bacterium | reverse complement strand
GACACATGAGGGGGCGAAGGCCATTCTCCCGGCATGGCCCGCAAGTTGAGAGTCGAGTATCCCGGCGCGATTTATCACGTCATGAACTGAACCGCGGAGCGTCCAGAAAGCAAATTCCTATCAGTTACATGGTAAGTCGATTCAGAATGTGCCTCGGCATCCTTGCGTTGGTGGTCTCCGGCTGTGCCAGCCGGGTTGGCGAAGTGGCGCCGTTGCCGGAGACGGTCGAACGGCGACTGGCGGTGGCTGGAACCAATTCCGCCGAGCTCGTCCGCGCGCTCACGGCCACGGCCGGCAAGGAGCGCGAAGCCATGCGGTTCCTCATCGAGAACATGCCTGACCGCGACGCCCAACGGCTGTCGGCGGACTACCTGTTGGAGAATGTCCGGCTGGCCCGCGAGGCCGTGGCCAAAGCTCCGTGGGGTCCGAAGATTCCCGAGGACATCTTCCTGAACGACGTATTGCCCTACGCCTCCATGACCGAGGCGCGCGAGGCGTGGCGCGCGAACCTGCGGGAGATTTCTTTGCCGTTGATCGCCGATTGCAAGACCACGGGCGAGGCGGCGCAGCGGCTGAACGAAAAACTCTTCAAGCTGCTCAAGGTCCGCTACTCCACCGGCCGGAAGCGCCCGGACCAGGCGCCGTCGGAAACCATGGCGTCCGGCATCGCCACCTGCACCGGGCTTTCGATCCTTCTCGTGGACGCCTGCCGTGCGGTCGGAATCCCGGCGCGGGTTGTCGGCACGCCCATGTGGTCCAACATGCGCGGAAACCACACGTGGGTCGAAGTCTGGGACGACGGATGGCAATTCACCGGAGCAGCGGAAGCGGACAAGAACGGGCTGAACCGCGGATGGTTCGTCCACGACGCTTCCGAGGCGCGGGCGGATGTGCCCCGGCACGCGATCTACGCGACAAGTTTCCGCAAGTCGGACGTCGGTTTCCCCATGGTATGGGCCCCGGATGTCACATGGGTCGGCGCCGTCAATGTGACTGCCCGCTACGCCGCCAAACCCAAGGCCACGGCGGACACCCGGCCCCGTCTGTTGGTCAAAGTCCTCGATGCTCCGGCTGGGCGGCGCGTGGCCGTGCCGATCACGGTCACCGAACTCACCAACTCCGCCGCCGTGCAGACTGAAATCAGCCGTGGCGAAACCGCCGACTTAAATGACTTCGCCGCGCTTCCGGTTTCGGCCGGCGGACGCTACCGGGTGGAGCTGAAAACCGAAGGCCGGGTGGTCAAGCGGGAGATCGCCTTCGGGACGAATGCCTCGGAGCTGGTGACGCTGACCCTGACGGACCAGCCGGTGATCGTGCAGCCGTCGATAGTCTGCTATATCCCGCAGAAGATTCAGCGCCCTTTGAGCGCAGGCGATTCCTGGGGACTCAAGGCGGCGTTGGGCGATTATTTCAACTCGGCCCCCGATGCCAGGGGATCGTTCCAGTTTGAACAGCGGTTCAACAGCCTGCTCCGGGAGAATGAGCCCGCGGTGCGACGCCTCGCTTGGGAAACCTATCTGGCCTTGCCGGTGCACCGGGAGGCGAAGGCCGATTTCGACGCCTCGCGGGTCAGCTCCGGAAAGCATGTCAGCCCGTATGTCCTGAAGACGGTGGGAACGCGGCCGACGAACGGCTGGGCGTTGTTCATCGCCATGCACGGCGGCGGCGGCGCGCCACCCGAGGTCAACGACAGCCAGTGGAGGATCATGCAGCGCTACTACAAGGACCACCCGGAGGCGGGCGGCTATCTCTACCTCGCGCTGCGTGCGCCGAACAACACATGGAACGGATTCTACGACCGCTACGTCTATCCGCTCGTCGACCGGCTGGTGGATAATTTTATACTCTTTGGCGACATCGATCCGAACAAGGTCTTCATCATGGGCTATTCCCACGGCGGCTACGGCACCTACGCCATCGGGCCGAAAATGCCCGACCACTTTGCGGCCATCCACGCGTCGGCCGCCGCGGCGACCCAGGGCGAGACCACGCCGGTCACGCTCAGGAACACCGTGTTCAGCGCCATGGTCGGCGAGAAGGACACGATGTATGGCCGCCTCAGCCGCAACCGGAGCTTCGCGGAAGAGATCGAGAAACTTCGCGGCAAACGGACCGACATCTATCCGGTCACGGTCGACATCAAGGAAGGCTTCGGCCACGGCGGATTGCCGGACCGCGACCTGATCCCGCAGCTGTATCCGGCCGTCAGGAACCCCGTGCCGCGCGAGCTTTCGTGGCTCATGACTGACGACGTGATCCAGGACTTCTACTGGTTGCACGTGCCGAAGCCTGGGAAGAGCCAGGAGATCCTCGCCAGCTGCCGCGACAACCGGTTCGTCATCACGGCAAACGGCGACGTGTCCTCGGCGACGGTCTTCTTCGACTCCCGCCTCGTCGATTTCAGCCAGCCGATCCAGATCGAGCTCAACGGCGCGACCACCACCCGGAACTACGCGCCGAATTTGCGGACGCTGTGCCAGACGCTCCTCGAGCGCGGCGACGCCGAGCTCGCCTTCACGTCGAGTTTTGTCGTCGTGAAAGACCCGGAGTCCGGCCGCCTTTCCATCTCGGCCGGCCGTTGAGACTCCACCCCCAAAATCAAATGAAACTGACGCTCACCCTGCTTTCCCTCCTCGTGACCGGCATGGCCGGAGTCGCCGCCGAAGGAGGCTGGTCGTTCCCGTGCCCGACCAACGGGATCGCGCGCTACGCCGCGCACCGCGTGGCCGGTCCGATCAAGATCGACGGCAAACTCGACGAGGCTTCGTGGAGGACCGCTCCGACGTCGCCGAGGTTCGTCGACATCATCACCGGCAAGCCCGCGCTGCACGACACCCGCGCGACGGTCATGTGGGACGACGAGAACCTCTACATCGGCTACCGGGTGCAGGAGCCGCATCTAAAGGCGAAATACACCAAACAGAACGACCCGATCTACTACGACAACGACGTGGAGTTCTTCATCGCCGGGGCCGACAGCTACTACGAGTTGGAGTTGAACGGCTACAACACGGCCTACGAGGTCTTCTTCATCTGGAACGACGCCCGCGACAGGGCGGGCTTCTCCAAGGCGCCCGAGTTCCCCAAGGCCGACTGGGTTCCCTTCAACGGCGTCGGGTTCACCAACCACGTCCGCGGCGGCCGGCTCGGGAACTTCAAGTGGACCTTCCCGGGCAAGAAAACCGCCGTGCACCTCGACGGCACGGTCAACGATGACCGCGATACGGATCGCGGTTGGACGGTCGAGGTGGCTCTGCCTTGGAAGGGCATGAAGTGGCTGGCCACCGACGGACGAGCCTTGCCGCCGAAAGACGGGGACGTCTGGCGCATGGATTTCTCCCGCTTCAACACCTCCAAGGCGCCTGCGCCGGCCAACGATTCCGGCGGCTGGGTCTGGACGCGCCACGGCGTGTGGGATTCGCACATCCCCGAATGCTTCGCCTACATCCAGTTCACGACGAACCGCGTGTCCGCAGCGCTGGCCAAACCCTGAACCGCGGAGCGTACAGAAAGCAAATTCCTATCAGTAACCCAATTCTTGTATATTCCACTGATTCTATTTCATCCAAATTCAATGGCACTACTGCTACATTCGACCTTACTCGTGCTGGGTATTTATTACCGTCAGGCCAGCTAAAGTCCGATGGCACAAATTTGATTGTAAATATAGGCGGTGTTGTACAAAAACCGGGAGACAGTTATCTCGTTTCGGTTGTAAATTCTCAGATTATATTTACTGAGGCACCTTTAACCGGCACATCATCGAATATTCGTGTGGTATCGTCCGAAGATGAAGACGAAATCAGTAATGGTTGTCAGTTTTCAGAAATCTCAAAGCCAAGTTTCCGAGCGGTGGCGCAGAAGACGTCCACTCTTTCTTTTCCCCACTGATTTGAGACTGCAATCCTTCGTTTGTCGCTCGTGGTCAAAACATCACCGTCGAGGAAGTGCCGGCGATAACCCGAGTCCTGAAATAGTTTTTCAGCTTCCTCTGCTGGTCTGAAAACTCCGTGTCCACCTCTGATCTCGTCTGGAAAAATGTTTTTCAGCGCGTCGAAAGTTGTTTCCGGTGACTTCTTGAGAAAAGCTCTTACGACAGCAAGCACCAAGTTCCGCTTGTTGAAAATCTGTCCCTCAAAGGAATACTTCGTGAAATCTTTCTCCGAACGCCTGGCTTCTCTCCGTTGCTCACTCTGCTCCCGAACTTGGATTTGATACTCCTCGGCTTCTGGAAGCGGAATGATTTGCTGAACGTCAATCAACACCTTGCCATCTGCCTTGTAAGGTTTGAGGCGAACGCAACGGATGTCGAGGTCGCGGCTGTTCAGCCACAAGACGGCGGTCGTAAGCTCCTTGGAGAATTCGGCGGAAGCGAGAACGATGCGAACATCTGGCGCAAACTCGTTTTCTAGCGGTGCATCCCACTCTAAAAAGGCGAGCAGTTCTTCGCGTGCGTCCTTCTGCTGCCCGATGCTTTCAAGATATTGCGCGTAGATTTCAGTCGCCTTCTCGAAAGTCAGCGTGGAAACCATTGAAGCATAGCGAACCGCTTGCAGTTCCATGTGGCCGCCGGTTTCGCTCCGCTTTAGCTCGATGACGACGAGCCGCGCCTGCTTATCAATTCCGAGCAAGTCGATCCTTCGGCGACTGTCTTCCCATTCGCCAAATTCTTCCGCGATGATGAGCGTGTTCGGGGAAACAATCTCGGGCTGCTGGCGCAGCAGCCTTTGAAGGTCTCGCCGCTCCAACAACTCCTCGCTCTCGAAAGTTGTTTCTTCGAGAAGACTCAACGAGTCGGAATTGAGTTTGTAGATTGCCATATTCAGCTCGTCACTGACGGCTCCTTCAACACCACCCGGTTGCACCAGTCGCCGAAGCGTTCGCAGTATCAGTTCTACCGCTTGCCCCGAGCATCCTTCGTTTACTTGCCGCGGCGGCGCTTATCGAGTTTGACCTTGGAGACCTCCTCGTCGGAAAGCTTACCGTCACGGTCGAGGTCGAATTCTTTCAGCGGGCCCGCCTTGTCCGCCTCGAAGGCCTTGCGAAATTCCGCGACTTCATCGCCGGTGATTGCATGGTCTCCATTTTTGTCGAACGCCTCGGCGGCTTTTCTGGAATCACTCGCGTCCTTAAGCCGCTGGCCGGCCCCAGTACGTTTATTTGGGCCCGCAGAAGCTGGCGTGGACATGGTGAAGGTGACAAGGGCGGCAATGGCTGTGATAATGAGGGTGCTTTTCATTTTGTTCTTGGTGTTGGATGTGATGTGGATCAGGGGAGATTTTCCAGCCGTACGGAAACGCGTAAGATCGAGCAGGCGAATCCCGATCGTTGGCAACATAAACCCCCAGTTGACGACACGCGGAGCACCGTGGGCATAATGCGAAACTGAGCTTTACATCGAGATGGTTGCATGGCTGGTAATTTGTATTATTCGCACAGTCACATCGTGCGAAAGGGAGGTCAAGCCTTATGACAATGGAATCGCCGCCGCACGTTTCGAAATCCACCACCATCAGGACTAGCAGCGCGCTTGGGTTCGGCCGCGAAAAATTCTGGCGCACCTGCCATCAGCGCAGGGGGGGTCACCTGCGCCCTACCAACCGGAACGATAGGGGCGGCGGACAAAGGCGTTGGCCTCGGGCGTGTTCGTGAACGCGAGCTTGACAGCATCCCATTGGAGAAGGGTCTTCGGAAAACGCGTGGCGACCCCGCCAAGGAGCACCGCTTCAGTCAGCGGACCGGAATAGGTGAAGGGCGTGGAAGTATTGGGCCGGGCGCCGAGAATGGCGTCGAGGTATTCGTGAAAGTGGTTGGTGCCTTCCGCCTTTTCCACCGGACGTCCGGCGGCGGCACCGAACAGGTGGGGCGGCGCAAAATGAGGAAGCACCATGACTCCGTCCGTGCCGAGGAACAGGCTGCCCTGGTCGGGAATGGCTGCGCTCTTGTCTCCCTCCTTCGTGCCGGCGGGCCGCGCCAACGCCTGAACCCTCGCGGGTGGCCGCTGGTCGCCGTCATACCAGACGACCTTCACGGTTTTGCCCTCGGTGTAGGCGGTGCCGGGGAATTCGTAGTGGATCACCGCATCCGTGGCCCACGAGTGCGCGTTGGGCGCGGGGCCTTCGCTGCGCACGCTGAGCGGGGCGGTGAGGGCCAGCGCGGCGAAGACGGAGTCGTAAATGTGGCAGCCCATGTCGCCAAAGGTGCCGGTGCCAAAGTCGAGGCGTTTGCGCCAGTTGAGGGGATGATACCATTGATTGCCGATGAAGGGACGCTCGCCGCAGACCCCAAGCCAGAGATCCCAGTGCAAGCCCTGGGGAACAGGGGCGGCACGGTCGGGCATCGCTCCATTGTCCCCCCATTTCTTGCTACTCCACGCGTGGATCTCGCGAACTTTGCCGATGATCCCGCCCTGAATGAGACGCACCGCGGTGCGATACTCCGAAGTGGTGTGCTTGTGGATGCCCATCTGCGTGATGCGCTTTTTTTCCAGTGCGAGGGCGGTCATCGCGCGAACCTCCGCGATGTCGTGCGCGAGCGGCTTCTGCCCATAGACGTGGAGATTGCGCTTCAGCGCCGCCAGGCCGATGGGCGCGTGCATGTGGTCGGGCGTAGAGATGTTCACGCTGTCCAGATCGGTTTCCTTTTCCAGCAATTCGCGGAAGTCCGTATAGACTTTCGCGCGGGGGAATTTCTTGCGAAAACCGGCGGTGCGCTTCTCATCGACATCGCACCCGGCCACCACCTCGAGCGCGGGATGTTTGGCGAACGCATCGATGTCAACCGCCGCCTGCCCCATGCAACCGAAAGTCGCGTGGCGGATCTTGCCATTGGGTGAAACGGCACGCGCGCCGCTGGTGACCCACGGTGCGATCACCGCGCCAAGGGCGAGTTCTTGGATAAAGGAGCGGCGGGAACGGAGGCGGGCGGTCATGCCTCATCGTTCTCGGTTCGTGTAAAGGATGTCAATGCAGCTCACGGGAATCTGGGCCACCATTGCCGGACTACGGAAAATCGCGATTGACGCGGCGAGACAGAGGCGCAGAGTCGGCCCCATGATCCCTGCGCACAGGCAATTTCGGATGCTGGCTGATGGCAGCGCCGGCCATTCCTATTGCCAGGCCGGGCGGCGTTCCGCCTGCCTGTCACAAACTGAAAATGAGAAATGAGCCTCCAAGCCAGCCAGCGTGGCGGCGAATTGCGACCACGACCGCTCTACTGCTGGCCACGGCGGCCGCCTTTGCCTACGAACCGACGTCACACTACATCATCAAGGACATCGAAGGCTGGCAGGTTTACGTCCACCGGGACCTGCTCGCAGACGGCAAGCAGCAGGAGATCGGCAAGCCGGCCCTGCGCCAGTTGAATTACGGCCTGGCCAAGGCGAAGCAAATGGTCGCCAGAGAGCCGCTGGAAAAACTCCAGAAGGTGAAGATCTGGCTCGAGGTGGACTCGACGAATGGCAAGCACGGCGGCACGGCGGCCTATCAGTATCATCCAGACCTCGACTGGCTCGAGAAGATGGATTTCAACCCGGGCAAGGTCAGGTGTGTCGAGTATGGCACGGCCGCCGGACTCGCCAAGCGGGCCGATTTCCAGACGGTGCAAGTGACGATGCACGAACTGGCCCATGCCTATCACCACCAGGTTCTGGGCTTTGAAGATCCGGATGTGCTGGCCGCTCACAAGCGGGCCGGCACCGAGGGCAAGTATCCCGCCAACGACTGGGTCGTCCGCGCTGATCACAAGGAGTTCTTCGCCGGACTGACCACCCGCTACTTCGAATCCGAAGAGCGCCGCAAGGAAATCGTCGAGCGCGATCCGGTCTTCGCGAAAAAGCTGGAACAATTTTGGGGCAAGCCCAAGGCGCTGTTTGCTACCCCGCTGGACGCATCGCCCTGACCGCGCTCCAGCAAAATCTCCAACCACAGCATTGCAAGCGTCTGGCGGTTCGGAAAACATCCAGGACATCACATGAAACGAATTAAAGAGATTATTTTTTTAAGTGCAGTGCTGGCGTGGCCGGTGGCGGCGGCGGATACGATGACGCAAACTGCGGACGGTGTCGCCATGTGGACTCCGGGCACTCCGGGAACAAAGATAAAGAGCGATTATGCCGCTTCACGCTGGGGGATGTTTGACATCGTGGCAAATTTGGAAGCCCCGGCCGCCGGTAAAGTAAAGCTGACGATCGACGGCAAGGATGCGGCCGGAACGGCGGACGGCGCGGCCGCCACCGTGAAACTGGGCCGTGTGTATTTGGAAAAGGACGGCCGCCTTCCGCTCACCATCGAGACTGAGCCCGCCGACGCGGCCAAGGCGCTCACGATCAAGTCACTGGTTTTCACGCCGGCTCCGGAAGGCAAACCGGTTGTGCAGTCGGAAGATCTCTCGATCACGCTCCAGGCCCGCGACTCGATTGTCCACGGACGAACGCTG
>CANMZY010000128.1:0-8441 GCA_947502425.1 Verrucomicrobiales bacterium | reverse complement strand
TCACGGGCGTGAGCGGTTCCGGCAAGAGCACATTAATTCGTGAATGTCTTTTCCCCGCGCTGCAAACCGCCTTAAAGAGAAAAATTCGGAACTCGAAACCCCAAACTCAGAAAACTCTCACCGGCCACCAATCCCTCAAGGCCGTCTATGAAGTTGATCAATCTCCCATCGGCCGCACCCCGCGCTCCACGCCCGCCACCTACGTCGGGTTCTTCGATGAAATTCGCCGACTCTACGCCGACACGCCCGAAGCGCGGATGCGCGGCTACACGACGAGCCGGTTTTCCTTTAACAGCGCACAGGGCCGCTGCCCAGCCTGCGAAGGTGCGGGCAACATCAAGCTCGAGATGAATTTTCTGCCGCCCGCGTTCGTGCGCTGCGAAACCTGCGGCGGCTCGCGCTTCAACCGCGAGACGCTCGACATCGAGCATCGCGGCAAAAACATCGCGCACGCACTCGATCTTTCGGTCGAGGAGGCCGTCGAGTTTTTCGGCCCGTTCCAGAAGATCAGGCGGCCGCTCGAAGCATTGCGCGACACCGGCCTGGGCTATTTGAAACTCGGCCAGACCAGCCCGACCCTCAGTGGCGGCGAGGCGCAGCGTGTGAAGCTCGTCACGCATCTGCTCACGGGCCTCAAGGAGCAACTGCCGCTCCCCAACGAAAATAAGAAGGGCAATTTGTTCATCCTTGAGGAGCCAACCATCGGCCTGCACATCTCCGACGTGCGCCGGCTGGTGGAGATGCTGCAACGGCTGGTCGATGCCGGCCACTCGGTGATCGTGATCGAACACAATCTCGACCTGATCGCGGAAGCCGACTGGGTGATCGACCTCGGCCCGGAGGCCGGCGCGGCGGGCGGGGAAGTGGTGGCGGCAGGAACGCCGGAGGAAGTGGCGCGCGTGAAGCGCTCTCACACGGGGAAATTTTTGCGCGGGCAGTTCCGGTTGTGAACTGCCCGCGGCAGAAAGCGACAGGACGCTGACTATTTCTTGATCAACGGATTTCCGTTTGAGTCGGTCCGCTTGTTCAAACAAAGCAAAAGTGAAAAAACCGTCCCACGCTTTTCAACGTGTGGACGGTTTTAAGATGACCAGCGGATTTTAGAACCAAGGTTTTTTCCCGGTGATGTAAGTGGCGACAAATTCTTCGTCGCTCTTGGTAAGATAAATAATGCCTTCAATCAAACCCATGAAACTGCCTAAACCGCAGGTGCAGATAGTAATGACAATTTGAAGGATACCTTGTTTGGTATAACCGAGGTAAAATTTGTGAATGCCCAACGCACCCAGCAAAATGCCGAGGATGCCGGCCACGATTTTCTTGTCTGCTCCCGGAGGTTTATCGCTCATAGTAGTTATTGGTTAGTGGTTTTGGTTGTCTGACTTTTTCATTCTTACAGACTTTCTAACAGCGTGTCACTGGTTTTTTCACCGGGGTTTCGGGAGTGGGAAATCATTGCCGAATCGAAATTGATGTCAATTCCAAATCTGTGACTTTCCAGGAAACCGGGCGCCACAGGATGCGCCACCGGCGCCGTTCACTGGCCTGCGAGTCCTGGAAACAAATTCTCCCTCGGCCATTCCCGCACTGCGTTGGCTGCGCGATGCAGTGCGGCGTCTATTTCGCCGTCGGGCAGTTTCTTGTCCTCGGAACGCTGGTTGAACAGAGCCGCCCAGCTCAACCCGTCCGACCGGCGCACGAGCAATGTGTTCGTGCCGGGCAGGCTGCCGTTGTGCCAGTAATTCGCCTTCCCACCTGTGCCCACGGGACGAACCATCCAGCCGCAGCCGTAGTAGGCGTCGGCAATTTTTCCGTCGGGCCGACGCGCGACGGGCGCGGTTGGCGGCGCATACATCTTGGCAATGGTTTCCGGTTTTAACAGCGGGCTGCGCGCCGGATCATCCAGTGCCGCCGCGAATCGCGCCAGATCCACCGCCGAGGCGATCCATCCGCCGTGCGCGTCCATCACTTCGAGATGCCAGCAGTCGTAAGGTTGTGGAACGCGCGCCGCGCCCGGAAAAACACTCGCGCCCGTCGCCTCGTCCGGCGTGTAATAGCGGACTTCACCGACCGCCTGCTGGCCGTCCAGCGTGGCTCCGATTTTCATGCGTGTGATTCCGGCGGGCTTGAGGATTTTTTCGCGCACAAACTGCTCGTAGCCCAGGCCGGAAACTTTCTCGATGATCCGGCCCAGCACGCCGTAGCCGAAATTGGCATAGACATAGCGCGCGCCGGGCGCGAAATCCAGCGGCTGGCCCAGCAGGTAACGAATGATCGTCCCCGCGTCCGCCGGGCCGGGCAGGCCAGCAGCCATGGAAATTTCCTTCGAGCGAAACATCGGATCGCCGCTCCGGTCGCGGTCCCAGCCGGCGGTGTGCTGGAGCAGTTGGAGGATGGTGATGGTTTGCAGCCGCGCGTCCGCCGTCTTCCCGGCGGCGGGAATCGGCGTCAGCCGAAGGATTGGAAAAGCGTGGTCGCTCAACTGCAGCCGCCCCTCCTCGACCAGCTTCAGCACCGCCACCGCCGTGAACGGTTTGGAAATGCTGGCGATGCGGAAGATCGAGCCGGCGTGGGCAGGAATTTTTTTCTCGCGATCCGCCCAGCCATAGCCGCGCGCATAGACCAGCCGTCGGTTCTTCACCACCGCGAGCGCGCCGCCGGGGATTTTCCGCGCCGCCATGAACGCCTCCATCTCCCGGTCGAAACTGGCCAGCGGCGGCTCCGCACGTCCGGCCGCGCGCAGCCAACCCTCCGCCGACAGCACCGCCGCGCCCCACCCGGCGATGAACCGCCGGCGCGTCCAGCCTGGAAAAATATTCACGCGCGAAACCACGCTGGAGAATGGGAAGGCCGGTCGCGCGTTGTCGAGCCAAACGCGGCCCGTGCCGGACACGGCCACGTAGCGGCGGGACGCCCGACGCCACATATCCGCGGACTGCCGCCCTCCATCACCCGCGCACATTTTCATGTCCCTCTCCGCCGCTTCTTGCGAGAGTTTCCGCGCATGATTCTGACCAGGTCCGAACTGGAGAGCCTCACCCAGGCCAAACATCGCTCGCCGCACCAACTCCTCGGCATGCACCCGCTCGGCGACGGCTCCGGCGTCGTGGTCCGCGCCTTCCTGCCCAACGCCGCCGCCGTGGAAATTGCCCCGACCCACGAAAAGAAGAAGCCGCAGATCAAACTCGAACGCCTCGACGACTCCGGCCTTTACGAAGGCGTCAGCATTGGCGCGCAGCATGTCTATGCCTACGACCTGGTCATCACCGATTATCAGGGCCACGTCCGCCGCACCCGCGACGCCTACTCCTTCCTGCCAACGCTCGGCGCAACCGACCTCCATCTTTTCGGCCAGGGCGACGAGCGGCGCATCTACGAAAAACTCGGCGCGCAGCTCCGCGTCATCGACGGCGTGCCCGGCACCAGCTTCGCCGTCTGGGCGCCGAACGCGCAACGGGTCAGCGTCGTCGGCGAGTTCAACGGCTGGGACGGGCGTTATCACGCGCTGCGGCTGCTCGGCGCGTCCGGCGTCTGGGAAATTTTCATCCCCGGCGTCGGCGAAGGCGCGCTCTACAAATACGAGATCAAGGACGCGCACGGCAGCGTCTCGCTCAAGACCGATCCCTACGGTTTCTTCTTCGAGCCGGCCCCCAAGAACGCCTCGATTGTCTGGGACAACCGCAAATTCAAATGGACCGACGCCGACTGGATGAAACAGCGCGGCCAGCAGGACCCGTTGCGTGCGCGCATGAGCATCTATGAAATCCATCTCGGCTCGTGGATGAAAAAGTCCGCCACCGAGTCGCTCAGCTACCGCGACATCGCCGCGCCGCTCGTCGAATACGTCAAGCGGCTCGGCTTCACGCACGTCGAATTTCTCCCGGTGTCCGAGCACGCCTTCTATCCGTCATGGGGCTATCAGGTCACCGGATTTTATTCGCCGACCTGCCGTTACGGCACGCCGGATGACTTTCAATTTCTCGTCAACGCCCTGCACGAGGCTCGTATTGGCGTGTTCATCGACTGGGTGCCGGCGCATTTTCCGCGCGACGAATGGGCGCTCGCCCGCTTCGACGGCACATCGCTTTACGAGCATGAGGACCCGCGCAAGGGTGCGCACCAGGACTGGGGCACGCTCATTTTCAATTTCGGCCGGCATGAGGTGAAAAATTTCCTCACCGCCAATGCCATCTTCTGGTGTGAACGCTTTCACATCGACGGGCTGCGCGTCGATGCCGTGGCTTCGATGCTCTACCTCGACTATTCACGCAAGGCCGGCGAATGGGTTCCGAACCAGTACGGCGGGCGCGAACACATCGAGGCCGTGGAGTTTTTGAAATCGTTCAACCACCTCGTCCACACCGAATTTCCCGGCGTCGTGACCATCGCCGAGGAATCAACCGCCTGGCCGCTCGTCACCCGCCCGCCCTACCTAGGCGGCCTCGGCTTCAGCTTCAAATGGAACATGGGCTGGATGCACGACACCTTGAATTTTTTTGGACGCGAAACGGTGCATCGCAAATATCACCAGAACGATCTCACCTTCGCGATGCTCTATCATCACAACGAGAATTTCGTCCTGCCCCTATCGCACGACGAAGTGGTGCATGGCAAACACTCGTTGATCGGGCGGATGCCCGGCGACGACTGGCAGGCCTTCGCCAATCTCCGCACCCTGCTCGGCTACCAATGGTGTTTCCCCGGCAAGAAACTGCTCTTCATGGGCTGCGAGTTCGGCCAGCGCGGCGAGTGGAACGCCAACGCCGCGCTCGACTGGTGGCTGCTCGACCAAGGCCCGTTCCATCGTGGCCTGCAACAATTCATTGCCGATCTGAACCTGCTTTACCAGGCCGAGCCGGCGCTGTGGGACGGTGATTACGCGGTGGAAGGATTTTTCTGGTTGGACTGCACCGACCACCAGAACAGCGTCATGTCCTTCGTCCGCCAGAACCGGGCCAGCACCAACCATCTCCTCGTCATTCTGAATCTCACGCCGGTTTTGCGGACGAACTACCGCCTCGGCCTGCCGCTTGGTGGTTTCTGGCGCGAAGTCCTGAACAGCGACGCGGTCGCGTATGGCGGCAGCAACCAGGGCAACCTCGGAGGCGTCACCGCCCAAGAACATCCACTGCACAATCAATCATACTCCGCCGAGTTCACGATCCCACCGCTGAACGTCTCCGTCTTCCGTCACGAGGGATGACGCGGGCGACGCGGGTGCGACAGTGTGTCCAGCAAGTTGACGACAGCCGATCCTCCCTCCTGTTTCCGACGGTCATGCCTGTTCAAGAGTGATCCGGCGACGCGGCCGTGAGGCCAGTCTGAACATTTCGCTCGCCGGCCGGGCGCGGCGCGTTTTACTTTCACCCCATTCCATGAAAAATTTCGCGGCGTTTCTGTGGATTGGTCTGGCCGGCCTGGGCGTCACGCCGTGGTGCTCCGGCGCGGAGCGGGCGTGGCATGGCGAGAAAGGATTCAAGTGGGCGGAGCTGGCGGCGCCGGGGGGAGGTCAGGCCGGTTTCACATTGCTGCCGCCGGAGGACACCGACCTGGCCTTCACCAATTCGCTCGACGAGCAGGAGGGGGAGGCCAACCGCGTTTTGCTCAATGGTTCGGGCGTGGCGGCGGGGGACTTTGATGGTGACGGCCGGCCGGATTTGTTTCTGTGCAGCCTGGAGGGGCGCAACACGCTCTACAAAAATCTCGGGAACTGGAAGTTCAAGGATGTCACGGCCGCCGCCGGTCTGGTCTGCACGAACCGCCACACCCGGGGCGCGGTCTTCGCGGATGTGAACGCCGACGGCGCGCTCGATCTGCTGGTGACGGTGTCAGGCCGGGGGGTGCTGTGTTTCTTGAATGACGGGCACGGGAAGTTCACGGACGCGACGGCGGCGGCGGGCACGGTCAGCAAGTTCGGCAGCGTGACGCTGGCGCTGGCCGACGTGGATGGCAACGGCACGCTGGACTTGTACGTGGCCAATTATCGCACGAACAACATCCGCGACCAGGGCCAGGTGGCCATCTCGATGGTGCGCGGCCGGATGACGATTCAGCCGTCGCTCCGGGACCGGTTGGTCATCATCAACGGCGAGGTCTATGAGTACGGTGATCCCGACACGCTCTATCTCAACGACGGCCAGGGGCATTTCAAACCGAGGTCGTGGACGGACGGAACGTTTCTCGACGAGGCCGGCCAACCGCTGGCCGAGGTGCCGCGCGACTGGGGACTCTCGGCCACGTTCCGCGATCTGAACGGCGACGGCTTCCCCGATTTATACGTTTGTAACGACTACTGGACGCCGGACCGCATCTGGATGAACGACGGCCAGGGCCGTTTCCGGGCCATCGACCGGCTGGCGCTCCGGCACATGAGCGGCAGCTCGATGGGCGTGGATTTTGCGGATCTGAACCGCACCGGACACATGGACTTTCTGGTGGCGGACATGTTGAGCCGCGACCATCGGCTGCGCAAACGTCAGTCCTTCGCCCAGCGGCCGGCCGCCGCGCTGGTCGGGACTTTCGATGACCGGCCGCAGGTGTTGCGCAACACACTCATGCAAAATCGGGGCGACGGCACCTTCGCGGACATTGCCGACCTCGCGGGGCTTGCCGCCTCCGACTGGGCGTGGCAGCCGGTGTTTCTGGACGTGGACCTAGACGGCTACGAAGACGTGCTCATCACCACCGGCCACCGCCGCGACGTGCAGGACCTCGACGCGGCGGCGCGCATCAAAGCCGGCGAGCATCCCTGGCCGGAGGGCGACGGCCTGATGGAATATCGCGGGAAAATGATGACCGTGCAGGAGGCGCTGCTCACCGAGAACAGGCTCAACGCCCGCCAGTATCCCCGCCTCGATTCACCCATCGTCGCCTTTCGCAACCAGGGTCAATACCGCTTTCAGGAAACCACGGCCGCGTGGGGCTTCAACACCCTCGGCGTGCATCATGGCCTCGCCCTCGCGGACTTCGATGGTGACGGCGACCTCGACGTGGTGGTGAACAAATTCGGTGCACCGGCGGCCATTTATCGCAACAACGGAAGCGCGCCGCGCGTGGCGGTGCGCCTGCTGGGAAACAAGCTCAACACCCAGGGCATCGGCGCGAAAATAAAACTGCTCGGCGGCGCGGTGCCGATGCAGAGCCAGGAAGTGGTCAGCGGCGGCCGCTACCTCTCCGGCTCGGATCCCATGCTGGTGTTTGCGGCGGGCAAATCCACCGGGGACATGACCCTCGAAGTGACCTGGCGCAATGGCCGCGTCAGCCGCGTCGGCGGCGCGGCCGCCAATCGAATTTACGAAATCGAGGAATCGATTGCGGCCGAGGCCAGACCCTCTCCTGTGCCCGGACTCACTCCGATCTTCAAGGACGTCAGCAGCGTCATCGATCACACCCATTTTGATGAGAGCTTTGATGACTACGCGCACCAGCCGCTGCTCCCCTTCAAATTGAGCCAGCTCGGGCCGGCGGTGGCGTGGCACGATCTCGATGGCGACGGCCACGATGATTTGATCATCGGCAGCGGACGCGGCGGCGCGCTCTCGTTTTTTCGCGGAGACGGCCAGGGTGCATTCGCCAAAATAGAGCCGGCCGCCGGCCTGGCCCTGCCGGATGACGCGACCGGCCTGGTCGGCTGGACGCCGGAGCCGGGGCGGCGCGCGCTGCTCGTCGGTCTCGCCAGCTACGAGGAGACCAATCATCCCGCCGTGGTGCAGGTCGATTTCACCGGCGGCGTGCTCAAGGTCGGCGGCACCTTGCCGGAGAACGGCTCGAGCGCCGGCCCGCTGGCCGTGGCGGACATGGACGGAGACGGCCGGCTCGATTTGTTCGTCGGCGGGCGCGTCCTGCCGGGGCGTTTTCCCGAAGCCGCCTCGTCGCGGATTTTCCGCCACGACGGAAAGCGTTTGCAGCCCGATCTGGAAAATTCCCGCGCGCTGGAAAAGGCCGGCCTCGTCAGCGGCGCGGTCTGGAGCGATCTGGACGGCGATGGCTTCCCCGAGTTGATCCTCGCCTGCCAATGGGGGCCGGTGCGCGTCTTCAAAAATCAGGCGGGCCGGCTGCGCGAGATCACCGCCGAACTGGGCCTGGACAAATTTACCGGCTGGTGGAACAGCGTGACGACCGGCGACCTCGACGGTGACGGCCGGCCGGACCTCATCGCCGGCAACTGGGGATTGAACTGCGCCTGGCCCGCCTCGGAGGCGAATCCGGCCCGGATTTTTTATGGGAACTTTGGCCCGGGCGAAACGCTGGACCTGATCGAGGCCGGGACCGACCCGGCCACCGGGATCGTCGCTCCCCTGCGAATGCTCAACGCCCTCGCCACCTCGATGCCGTCCTTGCGCGCGCGCTATGCCACGCACCAGGCCTACAGCGAGGCCAGCGTGGCGGACGTGATCGGGCCGCCGCTGGCCCGGGCGCGCGAAGTCCGCGCCAGCACCATG
>CANMZY010000127.1:0-8478 GCA_947502425.1 Verrucomicrobiales bacterium | reverse complement strand
GCGCGGTCGGCTCCGGCAAAGGTTGGCCCACCCGCAGGGTTGGCGAGGAAGGCTGCGTATTCGTCAATCAACTGGCCAGCCTGGTCGGGGTTGTAGAGCAGGTCGCGGATTTCGCGCAGCCGGCTTTGGTATTCGATTTGGAACACCGGCCTCGGCAGGACGCGGGAGCGAAACGGCTCATCACCACCACCAAACATGTGATCGGCAAACGTCAGATCAACATCCCACGGGATGACCTGCCACTGGCCGGTTTTAGGATTGCGATAGTAGTCGTAGTTTTTCCCCGCGCCTTGATCGACGTCATAGTGATGGATGCACTCGATGATCGAGCGGTAGCTGTAATAGCGCGGCAGATGGAGATTCGTCCGCCACCAGGCGTCGGGAGGATTGCTGCCGTTGTAAGTGCCGAGAAACTTGTCGAGGTCGGAGCGGTTCGTGGCCTGGTTCGCGCCGTGATGGCTCAACTCGCCCGTCCCGCCGAGCATCTTGTAAACATTGCCGTCCGGCAGGCCGTGCTCCTCGAGGAAATTTCCGTCCTCGTTTTCAATCGCCAGATACAGCCCCCAGAAATCACCGCGATACTGGTCGGCGGGATTCTCCTCGGCGCCGTCCACGATCCGCAGTTGCACCCAGTGCGTGTTCGGCGCGGCCACGCCGGTGAGGTTGAACAGTTGAAAGCCCACGGTTTCAAACATCCCCTGGTTGCCGCGCATTCCGTAGTCGCCCTGGTCGATGCAGGCGCGCAGATTCAACTTGCCCCACGTCGCGTCGTAGGCGCGGCCGAAATCATCGCGCGCCGCGAGGCCGTGGCCGGCGGGGAAATCAAACTTCCACATGTTCTTGCCCATCGCGAAACGCCAGACGCCGCCGCGCGCCCGGAAGCGGACGTGGTCGTAGGCCACGCCGTCGGCCACGAGCGTGCCGGTGTATCTGTATTCCTTGCCGCCGGCCTGCTCCCGCCACATCACCTTCTCCACCGAATCCGCTTTGGCAATCAGATGGTAGGCCTGCACGCTCCGCATCACATTCGTGCCGAAGGTCACCGGCGTCCGCTGTTTTGGGTCGTTGCTCTTTGGGTTGATCGCGCCGCTCCACGCTGGAATGCCGTCATAGACGAAGTAGGCGAAGTTGGGCGACGGATCATTTGTGCGCGGCGTCAGCGCCGGTGTCCCGCCGGCATCCACGGACGTGAACCGGTAGCGCACCAGCCGGCGATGGGTCTGGATCGCGCCCGGCAGTTCGGCGGTGAACACCGTCCCGGCCTTGGATTTTTTTCCGGGCTTCATCGCTAGGGAAATCCAGTTTGTCTGGTAGGCCGCATCCTTCCATTCGATATAGCGGCCCGGCTCGACCACCTGATACTGCAAAGTCGCGCTGGCGGCGTTGGTGAGCAGCGCGGTGATTTTCACCGGCTCGCCCGGGCGCGGCTGTGGCGGCGCGTGGGCCGCCGAATAGTCGCCGGCCTTGGGCTTCGGTGCGACCGCAACCGGCGCGGCGGCGCCGTCCAGCACCAGCGCGGCGCAGAGCAGGGCCAGGCTTCCCCAACAGCATCGCGGCTCCGGGACAAGGCGCGGACTTGGAGCAGCATGGCTGCAAACCGGCCTGTGGAAAAAACAGATGACGCTCGACCACATTTCCAGAAATGGTAGTTCGACCAACGCACCCCCAACAAGCACCAAACCAGCGCAGGTCTGAAGCAGGGTGTGATTAAAAGCGGGTGAGGGCAGTTTCCTTGCGGAGCGCCGGCATCCTGCGGCACGTCGCGGTGGGGCGAACGCGAACACGCCGGCCAGATGCCGGCGCTCCCGCCCAATGAATGTTCAGCGTTGAATGTTCGATGTTGGATGTTTCCGCCTTCCGCTTTTCCGCCTTCTGCACCCCGATCCCCGGCTGAGACCAAGCGGAGAAGTGGGCCAGGCTTCTTTTCTATGTCCGGGAGCAACTCCCCGGTCGAGCCAGCCCGTGCCGACGGGGAGAACGGGGACGCCGACGCAGAGAACACTCCTCCAGCCGGAGAGGATGGCCAGCCAGCCGGAAAGGACGGCCAACCCGACGGAGAGAACGCCCAGCCAGACGGAGAGGATGCCGTTACAAGTCTGGCAGAAGTCTCTTTAGAACAGTTGTTTATGATTAAAACCGGGGTGAAACCGCCAGGCCGGTCAGGAGGTGGTCAAAAAGCGACACCCGGTGCCGAGGACGGGCGGGGAAGCTTGGATTTGGCCTTGGCGGAGGGGGCGAGCGGGGCGGTGAGGTGTTCGTTGTGCTGACGACAGGCCACGAAGCCGGCAGCGCCACGGTGGTCATCCAGCGGTCGGCATGAGCACAAGGTGGGATAGGGCGGTGTTTGAGATCTGTTCGCGCGGATCATCTTTACCATCCGGGGTTGAACCGACCGACGAAGGTTTCCCACGATGTCCGTCCCCTACCCGGCCTTTTGTTTTCCGTCTCTCGGATCGCAGGGGCGGTCAGCGGGCGCGGCCCGGCCCGTCATTTCTTCAGTCCGATGCTGCTGGCGCGCTTGCCGAGCTTCCGGCTGGTGAGAACTTTGGTGACGGTGCCGAGTTGGAGGTATTTATTTTTCACGGTGGCCAGATGGGCGTCGCGCTGGTGGTAGAGGCGTTTGAGTTTGCGCGGCTTGACGCGGGCCATGAGGTAGGCGGTGAGGAGCGGCAGGGCAATGGTGCTGTCGGTGTAGCAGACGACGCTGTCGGGGAGTTTGTCGGGATCGACCTTGCCCCAGCTCACGGCCTCGGCGGGGGTGGCACCGGAGAGGCCGCCGGTGTCGGGCCGTGCGTCGGTGCATTGGAGGAAGTAGTCGTGACCTTTTTCCTGGATGCCGAGGACTTCCTGAATCTGCGGCTCGGTCTGAAGCATAAAGTTCTTGGGGGAGCCGCCACCAAGGATGAAGACGCTGCTGGTGTGGCCGGTGCTTTTGGCGTGATAGACGAGGGCGGCGGTCTGGTTGACGTCGCGGTTGACGTCGGGGAGGAGCCTGGAGCCGCGGAGGGCCATGGCGGCGACGTTCATGCCGATGCTGGAGTCGCCCGGGCTGCTGGTGAAGATGGGGATGCCGCATTGGTAGGCGGTGGCGAGGATGGAACTGTCCTGGATGCGGAGTTTTTTCTGGCGGGCATGGACGTATTTGCCGAGGAGGTGGTGGAATTCATCGGTGCCCATCGGTCTTTGAAACTCGGGGCCTTGGATGACTTCGCGCACGAAGGCGTCGGTGTCGAGGAGGACGTTGTAGTCGAAGAGGACGTCGTAGATGCGGATGACGCCTTGCTCGTGGAGTTGCACGTCGTCGAGAAACGGCGTGCCGCTGTGGAGCTGCATGTCGAGGCCGAAGTGGAGGTCGTGGTAGAGGTTCGCACCGGTGGAGATGATCCAGTCCACGAAGCCGGCCTTCATCAGGGGGATGAGGCAGGACTTGCCCAGGCCCGCCGGGGTGAGGGCGCCGGTCAGGGAGAGGCCGATGAAGCCGTCGCGCGGGAGCATCTTGCGAGTGAGGAGGTGGGCGGCTTCGCGGAGGCGACCGCCGTTGTAGGCGAGCATGGCCTGGTCGATGAGGTCGGCGGCGGAGATGTCGCGGCCGATGGCGAGGGGGTTGAGGCGGGGATAGGCGGCGAATTTCTTGGAGAGCGGCTTGGTCATGGGGCGGGAGGGGTTGCGGAGGTCGGAGGATGCGGCGGAGTTATTCGACGGTGGCGAGGGCGCGCTGGGGCCGGGATTTTTTCACGTGGGGCTGGACGTCGGGGACGGAAGCGCCGCGGGCCTGGGCAAAGGTGACCTTCGAACGGAGCAGGAGGGTGCCGAGCAGGAGGTCGGCGAGGGGGAAAACGACGTTGAAGTTCTTGTGCATGTAGCGGTGATGGAGGAGATGGTGGCCGTTGAGGCGGAAGAAGAGGCCGGTGCGCTCGACGTTGCGGCGGCGGGGCAGGTGCATGCACCAGTGGATGTATTCATAGGTGCCGTAGTAGCCGAGGAAGGCGAGGCCGGTGCCGAGCAGCAGCCAGTAATGACCGGTGAGCAGCGCGACGGCGAGGCAGGGCATCTGCATGATGAGCACGAGCACCGGGCCGTTCCACCAGGCCATCGGGATGGTGGCTTTGTCCTGCTCGTGGATGAGATGGTAGGTGTGGTCGGCCTTGAAAACCTGATGGTGGACGACGGCGTGGGCCTGGAAGGCGTAGTTAAACCGGCCCAGGGACTGGTGCATCACGTAGCGGTGGAGCGTCCATTCAAAGAAGGACGCGAAGACGATGCCGAACACGAACCCTGCGATGATCCAAAACAGCATCCTCCCAGTGTTGCGGAAAAAATTTCGATGGCAAGGAAATCATCGCGGCGGGCCAGAACGTGCGGGAGGCAATTGGGTTTCCGGTGACGAGGCTGGGCGTTCGTGGCCGTTCACCCTCACCCCTGCCCGCTCCCGCTGAGAGAGGGAGAAATGCGCCCCCGCCATCTGCCCGCTTGCCAAGCACGCGGGCGGTTTGTTTAATACCCGCGTGTTACAGCAGCAAACTCTTCGCCGCACCGCCAACTTTGCGGGCATCGGCCTGCACAACGGGAACCGCGTGAACATGACTTTCCTGCCCGCGCCGGCCAACACGGGCATCCGCTTCCGCCGCGTGGACCTAGAGGGCAAGCCGGAGATCGAGGCGCGCATCGAACACGTCACCGAGACCAACCGCTCGACGACCCTGGGCAAGGGCGGCACCAAGATTCACACCGTCGAGCACGTCCTGGCGGCGTTCGCGGGGCTAGAAGTGGACAACGCCATCGTGGAGTTGGACTCGAACGAACCGCCCATCGCCGACGGCAGCGCGCGCGAGTATTGCCAGATGATCGAGATGGCGGGCATCGTGCCCCAAGCCGAGCAGCGCGAGCCTTACGCCGTCACCACGCCGCTGCAATTGCAGAATGGCGAGACGCTCATGTCCGTCTTCCCGCACGACGGCTTCAAGATCACCTGCACCAGCGCGGACAAGGGCGGGCGTTTCACGCAGTTCTTCAGCGTGGAGCTTTCACCGGAGACGTGGGCGGCGGAAATTTCCCACGCGCGCACCTTTTGTTTCTTCGAGGAGATCGAATACCTCTACAAGAACGGCCTGATCAAGGGCGGCAGCTTGGAGAACGCCGTCATGATCCGCGACGACGCCGTGCTGACCAACGAACCGCTGCGTTACGACGAGGAGTTTGTCCGGCACAAGATTCTCGACATCGTGGGCGACCTCTCGCTGCTCGGCCGGCCGTTGCGCGGCCACATCATGGCGGTCAAGCCCAGCCATCAGTCGAACTGCGATCTGGCCCGCGCGATTAACGAGCAGATGCTCAAGCCGCTGGTCGCGCAGCAAACCTTCTCCCCGCCGCCGCTGGCCCGGTCGGCGCCGGCCCACGGGTCCCAAGCCCCCGCAGAAAATCCCGTGCGCGACGGCGCGATGCTGGATGTGATGCAGGTGATGCAGATTCTGCCGCATCGCCACCCGTTTCTGATGATCGACAAGGTCATCAAGATCGAGGGCAACAAGATCACCGCCCTCAAGAACGTGAGCATCGGGGAGTTTTATTTTGAAGGCCACTTCCCCGGCCATCCTATCATGCCCGGCGTGCTGCAACTCGAAGCCATCGCGCAGGTCGCGGGCATCCTGATGATGCGCCAGGCGGAGAACGCCGGGAAGCTCGCCTACTTCATGGCCGCCGAAAACGTCAAGTGGCGCAAGCCCGTGCGCCCCGGCGACACCATCCTCATCGAAGTGGAACTCACCAAGTCGCGCGGCAAGATCGGCAAGGCCCGGGGCGTCTGCACGGTCGATGGCGAGCCGGTAAGCGAGGCCGATGTGATGTTCATGCTAATCGACCGTTAGCCGGCGAGCGTCCGGCACCGCCATTCAACCACCCCCCCGAAATGATTCATACCACTGCGGTCATTCATTCCAAAGCGCGGCTGGGCGCCGGTTGCGAGATCGGCCCCTACTGCGTCATTGGCGAGCACGTCACCTTGGGCGACGGCTGCAAACTGCATTCGCACGTCGTCCTCGACGGCCACACCACCCTGGGAGCAGAGAACGAAATTTTCCCCTTCGCCAGCATCGGCCTGAAGACGCAGGATTTGAAATGGAAGGGCGGCCTCACCCGCACCGTCATCGGCGACCGCAACACCTTCCGCGAATACGTAACCATCAACAGTGCCACCAGCGACGGGGAAATCACGGCCGTCGGATCGCACAATCACATCTTGGCCTACTGCCATCTCGCGCACAACGTCACGCTCGGCGACCACATCATCATGTCGAACGTCGCCACTCTCGGAGGTCATGTGACCGTCGAGAATTACGCGGTCATCGGCGGGTTGGCTGCGATCCATCAGTTCTGTCGCATCGGAAAAATGTCGATCATCGGCGCCTCCTCGAAGGTGGTGCAGGACGTCCCGCCGTTCATGCTCGCCGCCGGCAACCCCGCCGAGACGCGCACCATCAACAAGGTCGGCATGGAGCGGCACGGCGTTTCCGAGGAGGCGCAGACGGTGATAAAACAGGCCTACAAGATTTTGTTCCGGGAAGGACTGACCATCAGCAACGCGCTCGCGAAGATCGAAGCGGAGCTTCCCCCGCTGCCGGAGATCAAACACCTCGTGCAGTTCGCCCGCGGCAGTGAACGCGGCCTGAGCAAGTAGCGGTAGCCGCTCCGGCGGGTAGCATGGGCGACCCGCCTATACCGAGCGGCGACCCGCCGCTCGGAACGGGGAGCGCGCACAAACTTTTTCACACGTCTGTTTCCAGTGCGAATCTCCCGCCCGTTCCGTCCGGCCAGTGATCCCGCAGCACGCGGGACGGGTCGCCTGTGCCACCCATTCCCATTTCAGAGTTCAAGTTTAAGGCGCGACAACCTTCACCACCGGCGGATGCGCGTAGTCATTCCACAGGCGGTCCAGTTCCACCTTGTCCGGCGCGCCGTCGGCGACCACGAAGCGATAGCGCAACGTGAGCGGGCGGCCAGGCGTGATCTCCACATCGCCCGCCTGCTGCGGCGCGAAATTGATGAACGGCTCCGTGGGATGGATGCGCTGCGGTTGCGGCGCGCGCACGTTGTCCGGATGGCCGAGGATCGCGAGGCCGGTGAGCGCCCCATCGACCAGTCCGCCCAGATGCGCCCAGCGCCCGCTCGTTTCGTTCTTGTCGCCCTTGCTGCGATCCGTGACGCCTTCGCTGTTTAGAAAGTTCAGATTCGTTTTTCCGTTCCATGCTCCGTTCCCGCGCACGCCGATGCCGCCGTAACGATACGTGGGAAGTTTGAGCGGTAGGTTCGTCGCACAGACATCCGTGACTTCCACATCGAAGACGAAATACGGCTTCTTCGTGTCTTTGCCCACGGCGTAGAGCCGCACGTTCCAGGTTTCGTTCAACGCGGTCTTGGGTTTCGGCGCGGACAGATCGACCTGCCGATGCTGGCTGCTGAAGCCCGCGTGAACCGGCCCGCTCCACGTCTTGTCGAGCGAGACAAATTCCACGGTCCCTTTCCCGTCGCCCATGTTCCAAAAGTCCGGCGTCCGCCCCTCGAATTCCGTGTGCGTCCACGCAAACCAGATGCCGTGATGATGCTTGTGGTCGGCGGGATAATCGTCGGTGATCTGTTTCCCGCTTGGACTCAGCACCGGATGGAGGTAGCCCCCGCGCTTGAAAATATTCTTCAAGTCTGTCCGGTTGGTCGGGAGATCCGTCTTCTCGGTGCGATAGGTGAAGGCGGTTTTGCCGGCCAAGCGCAACGTGATCACGCCTTTCTCCGGCTTCACTTCGGCCAGCTCCGGCACGTCGCCATGGCCCAGCGTATAAACTTTTGTCGCGCCGCGCTTAAGTTCACGTTCGATGAACCAGGCGTGTCCGTCCGGCTCGATCTGCAAAGCGGTGCTCCGGCCTTCGCCGCTCAGAATGTTGGCCGGCTTCACATTCAACGGGAGTTTGAATTCCACCACGGTGTCGCGCCGGTCGTAGTCGCCGGCCCCGACGATGATGGATATTGGGGCGGCGAAAGCGGTGGACGAAAGCAGCGCTAGGAAAAGCTGGGGTTTCATGCGTGGAAAGTAGGAGCAGTGTAATTTTTTGAAAGCAGGAATTTCTGATCTCATTAACACCCCACTTCAGTGGAGTGATCCGCGAACCGTCGCCGATGGAGCGTAGGACAGGCGCGACGCCTATCCTACGACTTTAGTGAAAGCCGAGCAGATGCCCGCCGTGATACGTGACGAACGCCAACCCCCACGCCAGCACCCCCATGTAAATCCATTGGAAGACCGGCCATTTCCAGCCGTTCGTCTCGCGGCGCACGACAGCCACGGTGCTGACGCATTGCAGCGCGAAGACATAGAAGACCATCAGCGTCACGGCCACGAGCGGCGTGTAAATCTGCGAACCGTCGGGCTTCTTTTGCGCACGCAAGGTCTGCACAAGGCTCGTCGTGCCGCCTTCGCTGTTGTCGTATTCG
>CANMZY010000126.1:0-8513 GCA_947502425.1 Verrucomicrobiales bacterium | reverse complement strand
CGTGCCGAACCATCTCCTCGCCGGCGCCAACGATCCGTTGCCGAAAAACCTGCAGCCGTTCGCCGCGCAACTGGCGCGCCGCTCGATGATTGTGAAAAAGGCGAAACCGCTCGCCATCGAATGCATCGTGCGCGGCTATCTTTCCGGCAGCGGCTGGAAGGAATACAAAAAATCCCAGACCGTCTGCGGCATCCAACTGCCGGCCGGCCTGACCGAATCCGCCGAGCTGCCCGAGCCGATTTTCACGCCGTCCACCAAGGCCGAAGAAGGCCACGACGAAAACATTTCCTTCGAGGAGGCCTGCAAGATCGTGGGCACCGACTTGGCCACGCAGGCGCGCGACTGGAGCCTGAAGATCTACAAAGCCGGACGCGATTATGCGGAGCAGCGGGGCATCATCATCGCCGACACGAAATTCGAGTTTGGCCTGTTCGAGGGCCAGCTCATCCTGATCGATGAAGTGCTCACGCCCGACTCCTCGCGCTTCTGGCCCGCCGACCAATACGCGCCCGGCCGCGGCCAGCCAAGTTTTGACAAGCAGTTCGTCCGCGACTATCTCGAAACGCTGACGTGGGACAAAACCCCGCCCGGCCCGAAACTGCCGGACGATGTCGTCACCAAAACCAGCGCGAAGTATGTGGAGGCGTATGAAAAGCTGACGGGGAAAAAGCTTTGAGCCGATTCCGGGTGCGCCCCCGGCGCTGGTGAATTTCTCCGCGGCGAAGTTGCGGCTGCGAACACCGGTCATGGCCAACGCCTGATGCAAACGCTCGTCGAAGATTTTCTGCAATACCTCCGCCACGAGCGCGGGCAGGCGGTGCACACGGCGCGCACCTATGCCGCGCTGCTCGGCCGGTTCACCGCCTGGGCGGGGAAACAAAAGCTCACCGACTGGCGGCAAGTCGAACTGCCCCATCTCATGGCGTTTCTCCAGCACGAGCGCGGACGGGCGCTGGAAAATCACGAGAAGGATTCAGCACGCCGCCTGAGTTCGGAAAGCGTCTATCTCGAGATCGCCGCACTGCGGGCGTTTTACCGCTACGCAGAAAACGAAAAAATCCTGCCGCTAAACGTCGCTGAAAATCTTTCCCTGCCGCGCCGCTGGAAACGGCTGCCCAAGGCGCTGACCAACGCGGAGATTGATCAACTGCTCAAGCCGCTGCCGGTGGAAACGCCGCGCGATCTGTGCCTGCAGGCCGCGCTGGAACTGGCCTACGCCTCCGGGCTGCGCCTCGCGGAGCTATGCCGGCTGCGCCTCGAACAGCTCCACCTCGACGCCGGATTCATCAACGTCATCGGCAAAGGCAATAAGGAGCGCGTCGTGCCGGTGGGGAAAAAGGCGGTGGCAGCGTTGCAGCGTTACCTCGAATCCGCCCGGCCCAAACTCGTCACGCCGAAATCACCGGCGGCGGTCTTCCTCACGATGCGCGGCACACCCTTTGCCACCGTGACGATGTGGCTGCGGATCAAGCAGCGGGTCAAGGCCTCGGGCCTCGAACGCAACATCACGCCCCATATGCTGCGGCATAGTTTCGCCACGCATCTGCTCGAGCACGGCGCGGATTTGCGCGTCATCCAGGAATTGCTCGGCCACGCGAACATCAGCACCACGGAGGTTTACACGCACGTCGCCGGGAAGCGGCTGCGCGAGGTGCATCGGAAATTTCATCCGCGCGCCTAGCCTGAATTTTCCACTGGCCTCGTCGCGGCTGGCCGCGGGCCAGCCGTGGAACCGTGGCGTCCCGCCCGGCGGAAGAAACGCCACGCCAGCACCAACACTCGGAAAAATTCCAACCACCCCAGCCAGTCCCGGCGTCGGGACGCCCGACGCTCCCGGCGCGCCCCCTCACCGCGAATCTTTTCTCGAGACACAATATGATTTCAAACTTTCCCGCCGATGGTGCATGGTTTGGCCATGCAAACGGCCCGTTTGATCATCCTGCTCCTGGCCCTGGCCTGGCCCGCCGCCGGCGCGTTGTTCGGCCGAAAGACCGAGACGCGCCTGCTGCTCGCCGCCGAATCCGCCAAGCCTGGCGAGACGGTACCGGCGGGCGTCGAACTGCGCATGGCTCCCGGCTGGCACACCTTCTGGCGCAACTCCGGCGACTCCGGCCAGGCGACTGAAATCGAATGGACGCTTCCCCCCGGCGTGACCGCCGGTGAAATCCAGTGGCCGGTGCCGGAGAAGCATACCGACGAGGGACTGACCACTTACATTTTCCATGACGAAGCCGTCCTCCTGGTGCCGCTGAAACTCGCCGCCAATGTGCCGCCGGGGCCGTTGGAAATTTCCGCCAAGATTGCCTGGCAGGAATGTGAGAAAGTGTGCGTCAAAGGCACCGTCACCGTCCGCGCCACGCTCATCATCGGCGACACGTCCAAGCCCTCCGCCCACGCGGCGCTGCTGGAAGCGGCCCGAAAAAGACTGCCCGCGCCAGAGCCAGCCGCAAGCTCAATCAGCTCAATCAAAGCAGCGGCCGGAACCGCTGCGGCGCACTGGGGAAAACCCGCCTCCGGCAACACCCGCCCGCTCCTCATCGAGTGGACGACCGGTTTGAAGAACGCGGACTTTTTTCCGTTCGAGGCCAGGGGCTTCACAGTGCAGGCGCCGACGGAAACAGTTTCGGCCGGCGCCAAAAGCCAGCTTCGCAAGACGGTGGAAAAATCCGACGGCAACTGGCCGGCGCAGGTCCGCGGACTGCTCGTCGGCAAGACAGCGGATGGCGCCCTGGTCGCGTCCGAAGCAACTCTTTCGGTCGCCGGCGGCACGGCGGCGGGAACCACCTCGCCGGACGGAAAACTTTCCCTGCTCGGCGCGTTGTTCGGCGCGCTGCTGGGCGGATTGATCTTAAACGTCATGCCCTGCGTGCTGCCGGTGATCTCGCTGAAAATTCTTGGCTTCGTGAACCAGAGCAAGGAAGCGTCGGGCCGCGTGCGCCAGCTTGGATTGCTCTACGCGGCCGGCGTGCTTGTATCGTTTCTCGTCATGGCGGGCTTCGTCATCGGCGTGCAACAGGCGGGCAAACTCGCGAGCTGGGGGATGCAGTTTCAAAACCCGGTCTTCCTCGTCGCCATCACCACGCTGGTCACGCTCGTCGCGCTGAACTTGTTCGGCTTGTTTGAAGTGGTGTTGAGCGGACGCGCGATGGGCGCGGCGGGCGGCCTCGCGGCGAAGGAGGGCAACTCCGGCGCGTTCTTCAACGGCGTGCTCGCCGTCGTGCTGGCCACGCCCTGCACCGCGCCGTTCCTCGGAGCCGCGCTGGGCTTCGCCTTCGCCCAACCGCCCGCGCTCATCGTTCTGATCTTTCTCACCGTCGGTGTGGGACTGGCGCTGCCGTATGTGATCCTGGCCTGGTCGCCGGGGCTGATGAAATTCATGCCGCGTCCCGGGGCGTGGATGGAAAAATTCAAGATCGCGATGGGCTTTCCAATGCTCGGCACGGCCATCTGGCTGTTCTCGCTCGCCGCGCCGAACTTCGGCAAGAGCGGCGCGTTCTGGCTCGGAATTTTTCTCGTGCTGCTCGCGCTGGCGGTTTGGATTTGGGGCGAGTTCATCCAGCGCGGACGACGCAACCGGGGGCTGGCGGCGGGCGTGATGCTCCTCTCGCTGGGCGCGGCGGCGTACGGCCTGACGCAGTTGAAGGGCGATGAAACCTGGCAGCCGTGGAGTGCCGAGGCCGTGGCCAAGGCGCGAGCGCAGGGCCGGCCGATCTTCGTAGATTTCACCGCCGACTGGTGCGCGATCTGTCAGGTGAACAAGCGCACCAGCATCGACATCCCGGCCGTGAAGGCGAAGCTCAAGGAGATCAATGCCGTCGTCCTGATCGGCGATTACACGCGCGAAGACGCCGCGATCACCGCCGAACTGAAAAAATTCGAGCGCGCGGGCGTGCCGCTGGTGCTGGTCTATCCGAAAAATTCCAACGCACCCCCGATCGTCCTGCCGGAACTGCTCACGCCGGGCATTGTCTTGAAGGCGTTGGAAGAAGCGGCCCGTTGATGCATCGAAGGGCCGACCGGCCGGAAAGGTGGGGCGCGGAGCGGCGCGCCCCACCTGCGTCTCTGGAAATTCCTTGGACAACGAACGCTTTTCCCGCTCAAATTTCGCGCGACCGAAAATTCAATTCATCATGGACAAAAATTCTAAACCACTCGTCGGAGTCATCATGGGCAGCCAGTCGGACTGGGAAGTCATGCAGCACACGGCTGCGCAACTCGCCGAACTCGGCGTGCCCCACGAAACCCAGGTCATCTCCGCGCACCGCACGCCGGACCTGCTCTTTGAATACGCCTCCACCGCCGAGGCGCGCGGGCTAGAGGTCATCATCGCCGCCGCCGGCGGCGCGGCGCATCTGGCCGGCGTCACCGCGGCCAAGACCGTCCTGCCCGTGCTCGGCGTGCCGATGGAATCAAAATCGCTCCACGGCATGGATTCGCTTCTCTCGATGGTGCAGATGCCCGGCGGAGTGCCCGTCGCCACCCTCGCCATCGGCAAGCCCGGCGCGATCAACGCCGCGCTCTTCGCCACGGCCATGCTCGGCATCAAGCACCCGCAGTTCCGCGCGGCCTACGACCAGTTCCGCCAGAAGCAGACCGAGCGCGGCCTCGCCAACCGTGAAGTGAAAAAATAGCCAGGCACGCCCGGGCCTCATCCCTGACTGCCGTGAAAAACTTCCTCGCCATCGAAATCGGCGGATCGAAACTGCAAATTTTCACCGGCGACGAGCGGGCGAACATTTTGGAGCGCCGCCGCTTCACGGTGGACGCGACGGATGGCGGGGCCGGCATCCGTCGCCAGATCGCCGCCGCGCTCCAGGAAATTCTCCCCGAGTTGAAGCCCGCCGCCATCGGCGTGGGATTTGGCGGGCCGGTGGACGGGCGCACCGGCCAGGTCTGCTGCTCGCATCAGGTGGCGGGCTGGCACAATTTCGCCCTGGGCGGCTGGCTGCACGAACTCACCGCCCTGCCCGTGTTCGTGGAAAATGATTCCAACGCGGCGGCGCTCGCCGAGGCCGCGCGCGGCGCGGGCCACGGGCACAATCCGGTTTTTTACTTCAACCTCGGCAGCGGCGTCGGCGGCGGGTTGGTGGTGGACGGAAAAATTTATCACGGCGCGAAACCGGGCGAGGCGGAGTTCGGCCACCTGCGCCTGACCCGCGACGGTGTGACCGTGGAAGACCGCTGTTCCGGCTGGGCGGTGGACAAAAAAATCCGCGCGACGCTGGGTGCCGCGCCCGGCGGTCTGCTGGCCCGGCTTTGCGGCGAGGCGCCCGGCGGGGAGTCACGCCAACTCGCGGCGGCACTCGCGCAACACGATCCGGCGGCGGACCAGATTCTCCTCGAACTGGCGGAAGACCTCGGCTTCGCCCTCTCGCATGTCGTCCACCTGTTTCATCCGGAAATTATTGTGCTCGGCGGCGGACTGTCGCTGGTCGGGGAACCGCTGCGCGAGGCGGTGGAACAGGCGCTGGGCGGCTTCGTGATGGAAGCGTTCGCGCCCGGTCCGCGCGTGGTGCTGGCCGGCCTGGGCGAGGACGCGGTGCCGGTGGGCGCGCTGCTGCTGGCGCAGGGTCTCCAGCCCTGAAAAATTTTCCCGCTGTTCATCGGGCGCAGCCCGGCCTATTTTCACCGCCATGAACAACTGGATCACTCAATACGTTTCGGCCCAAAAAGCGGCGCTGGACTCCATCCCGGTGGACGACGTGGCGCGGCTCATCGCCACCTTGCAAAAGGCGCTGGCGGAGGACCGGCAGATTTTCGCGTTTGGCAACGGCGGGAGCGCGGCCAACTGCTCGCACTTCGCCACCGATCTGGGCAAGGGCGCGTCCGACAAGATCGGCCGCCGCTTCCGCGTCCTTTCGCTGACCGACAACGTGAGTTGGATGACCGCGCTGGGCAACGACTACTCCTACGAGGACGTGTTCGCGCGGCAGTTGATGAACTACGGACGCCCCGGCGACGTGGCACTGGGTGTGAGCGTGAGCGGCAATTCGCCGAACGGCGTGAAGGCGCTTGAATGGGCGAAGGCCAACGGCCTGCAGACCGTCGCGCTGGTCGGCGCCAAGCGGGGGCGCATGGCGGAAATCGCCGGGCAGGTCATCGTCATCAACGACACGCACTACGGCCGCGTCGAGGACGCGGAGATGGGTATCCTCCACATGCTCTGCTACGCCTTCATGGAGAATCCGGGGATTGCCGAGTGAACGCGCCCTGCGGGAGTTGATTCTTCTACAGGTCTGTGGCCCCAACAGTCCCGTGCGCCGGCCAGACAAAAGGATCCTGGGCTGGCGGCGCGGCTGCACCGCTTCCGCACTCGCACTTTTTTCAGACGGCGATTAAACTGCGCCCATGCCCGCGACGGACATTGTCAAAAAGAAGCTCGGCACGCTGCCGCACAAGCCGGGCGTTTATTTGATGAAGGACCGTTTCGGCACGGTCATCTACGTCGGCAAGGCGCGCGATCTGCGGAAGCGTGTCTCCCAGTATTTTCATCCGTCGCGGCGGATGGGCTGGGATTTGAAGTTCAACGCGCTGGTCGAGGCCATCCACGATCTCGACGTGCATGTGGTCAAGAGCGAGCCGGAATCCATGCTGCTCGAAGGCAAGCTCATCAAGGAGTTTCACCCGCGCTACAACATCAGCTTCCGCGACGACAAAAATTTTCTACTGCTCAAGGTCAACCTGAACGATCCCATCCCGCGCTTCACGCTGACCCGGCTGCGCACCGACGACGGCGCGCGTTACTTCGGCCCGTTCCCGAATTCCGGCGCGCTGCGGAACACGCTCGCGCTGGTGCGTCGGCAGTTCAATTTACGCGGCTGCCGGCCGCTCACGCCCGACGCGGCGGACTACAAGCATTGTCTCTACGGCAATTTGAAATTCTGCACCGCGCCGTGTATCAGCAACGTGACGCACGAGCAGTATCTGGGGCAGGTGCGGGCCGCGTGCGATTTTCTCGACGGCCAGTGCGGCGAGATGGAGGCGCACCTCGAGATGGAGATGCGGAAGGCGGCGGGGGCGCAGGATTATGAGAAGGCCGCCGGTCTGCGCAACGCGCTGACGGATTTGCGCGCCACGACCCGAAAGACGAGCCGGTTTCCCCGCACGCCCTACAGCCTGCCCGTGGCCATCGAACCCACGCGCGATCTCGCCGAGCTGGGCCGGGTGCTCGGCCTGCCCGCGCCGCCGGTGCGGATCGAGGGGTTCGACATCTCGAACATCAGTGGGACGTTCGCGGTGGCGTCGATGGTGAGCTTCAAGCATGGCCGGCCCGACCGTGTGAATTATCGGCGGTTCAAAATGAAGTCGGTCATCGGCCAGGATGATTTCGCCTGCATGGCCGAGACGGTGCGGCGGCGTTATACGCGCCTGCTGCGCGAAGTAAAAACTGCCGCCGCGCCCGCCGCAGACGTGGAGGAAGACGAGATTGAGGAAGTTGACGGCGATCCCGACGCGAGTTCACGCCCCACGCCCCACGCCCCACGCCCCACCCCGCAACTCCCCGACCTGATCCTGATCGACGGCGGCAAAGGCCAGTTGAACGCCGCCTGCGCGGAGCTGGCGAAACTGGGGCTGGAGCGGATTCCCGTCATCGGCCTGGCGAAGGAGTTCGAGGAAATTTACCAGCCGGGCGCAAGCGAACCGCTGCGCCTCAGCCACGAGACCGGCGCGTTGAAACTGCTCCAGCGCGTGCGCGACGAGTCGCACCGCGTAGCCAACTCCTACAACGCCCAACTGCGGCTGCGGAAAATTTCCGAGAGCATCCTCGACGAATTTCCCGGCATCGGCGCAGCGCGCAAGGCGGCTTTGCTGAAAAAATTCGGCAGCCTGGCGCGGCTGCGGCTGGCCACGGTGGAGCAGCTCGCCGAAGTGTCCGGCTTCGGCGGCAAGGCGGCGGCGGAGTTGAAGGCGTTCCTCGAGGCGCGGCCGGGGGGAGCAATCGCCGGTGCCGCGCTGGAGGTGGTTTCCCCCGCGCGGGCCGAGAGTCATCAAGCCGGGTCGCGGCCCGGTCGATAGTCACCGATATGAAAGTAGTCTTTTTTTGTGGCGGCATGGGCATGCGTTTGAAAGATTACGATGAGCACATCCCCAAGCCGATGGTCACGGTCGGCCACCGCCCGATAGTCCGCCGCCTATGACGCCTCTCGCCCTGAACCCTGCCGGCCCCGTCCTGCCTCGGCGCGCACTGCGACGACCTCGAGATCGGCTGCGGTGGCGCGCTGCTGCGGCTGCTGGCGGAACGGCCCCGGGCCGAGGTCCGCTGGGTGGTCTTCTGCTCAAACCCCGTCCGTGCCGCCGAGGCGGAAACCTGCGCCCGGCGCTTTCTCCAGGTCGCGCCCGGCGCAAAAATCCAGATCGAAAAATTTCGCAATGGCTACCTCCACCTGGCACGGCGCGGAGGTGAAGGACTGTTTCGCGAAGCTGAAAAAGGAATTCCAGCCCGACCTCATTTTCACCCACACCCGCCACGATCTGCATCAGAACTACCGGCTGATCTGTGAACTGACTTGGAA
>CANMZY010000125.1:0-8627 GCA_947502425.1 Verrucomicrobiales bacterium | reverse complement strand
GGAGGAGTTTTTGGCATCATCGTTGGCAGCAGTATGAAATTATTTATCACCTTGATCGTGGTCGCGGCGCTGGGCGCGGGCGGCTGGTTTTTCTGGAAGCAATGGCTGCCGAAGCAGGCCGGGGCGCAGGCCGCCAGTCGCACGGCCACGGCCACGATCCAGGCGCGCAACATCCAGTTTGCGGTGAGTGTGGCGGGCGACATTGGTCCGGCCGACCAGGTTTCCGTGCGGCCGGAGGTGAACGGCAAGATCGCCGAGCTGCCGGTGGACATTGGCGATCAGGTGAAGAAGGACGCGTTGCTCTGCCGGCTGGACGACAGCGATCTGCGGACGGAGCGCGACGCGCGTCAGACGGAAATTGCGGGCGCGAAACTGCTGATCGAGGACACCACGCTGAAATTGGCCAAGGCGCAGCGCGATTCCGATCGGAACAAGGAGCTGATGGCGAGCAAGCTCATTTCGCAGGAGGTCTTCGACGCGCAGAAGACGGAGCTGGACCTGGCGAAGAATAATGTCGAGCTGTCGCGCAACGCGCTCGACAAGGCGCAACAGGTCCTGCGGCAGGTGGAGGACCGCATCGCCAAGACAAAACTGCTGGCGCCCTTTGACTGCACGGTGCTGACGCGGCCCGTTTCGCTTGGCCAGACGGTGTCCGGCTCGGCCGGGTTCAACAGCGGCACGGAAATCCTGTCGATCGCCAATTTGAACGCGATGATCATCAACGCCCACGTCAACCAGGTGGATGTGACGCGCCTTAAATCCGGCCAGGACGTGGACATCAAGGTGGAATCGGTGCCGGGATTGAAGATGAAGGGCGTGGTCGAGCGCATCGCCCCGCAGGCGGTGATCAAGAACAGCATCAAAGGATTTGCCGCGCGCATTTCGATCAAGGAGATCGACTCGCGCATCCGGCCGGGCATGACGGCGATCGTCAGCATCCCGGTGGCGAGCGCGGAGAACGTGCTGGCGGTGCCGCTGGCGGCGGTGTTTTCCGAGAAGGGCGAGCGTTACGTTTTTGTGAAACAGGACGAGGAGGGGAAGTTTGAGCGCCGGGCGGTGATCGTCGGCGTCGCGGACTACTCCTTCGCCGAGGTGCAGAGCGGACTGAAGGACGGCGAGGAAGTGGCTTTGGAATTGCCGGCGCAGGAGCGGGCCGCCAAGACGGGGCCACCGGTCACCAAGGCATTCGAGAGTGGCGGCAAACCGGGCGGCGGGCCGAGAACATCGGACCGTCCGCCGAAGAAGTCCATTCTTTGAGCATCAGTCCATGCCCCTCGTAGAACTGCACAACGTCAGCAAGATTTACCGTCTCGGCGGCGAGGAGATTCGCGCGCTCGATGACGTCTCGCTGGACATCGAGGCCGGCGAGTTCATCTCGATCATCGGCCCGTCCGGCAGCGGCAAGTCCACGCTCATGCACATTCTCGGCTGCCTTGATTCGCCGACGCGCGGCACCATCCGGCTCGACGGGGTGATGATCCATGGGGCGACGGGTGCGCAGCTCGCGGCGATTCGCAACGCGAAGATCGGGTTTGTCTTCCAGTTTTTCAATCTGCTGCCCCGGCTGAATGTTTTTCAGAACGTGGAACTGCCTTTGATCTACAGCGGAACCGGCGGGGGCGAACGTCGCCGCCGCGTGCTGGCCGCGCTCGAAATGGTCGGCCTCACCGACCGGATGAAGCACCGGCCGATGCAGCTCTCCGGGGGCCAGCAGCAGCGGGTGGCCATCGCGCGCGCCCTGGTGAACGAGCCGAAAATTGTTTTTGCGGACGAGCCGACCGGTAATCTCGATTCGCACACGGGCGAGGCGATTCTTGGATTGTTCCGGCGGTTGAGCGAGGCGGGTCGGACCATCGCGCTAGTCACGCACGACCCGGAGATCGCCGCCGTCACGCCGCGCCGGATTGAGATCCGCGACGGGAAAATTGCGAAGAATGTCGATTTGAAGCTGGCGGGGCTGGAGAGAAAGGGAATGACGAATGTCGAATGACGAAGGCCGAAAGAAGCCCGGGGCGTGGAACGCCGATTTCAGTCGGCAGCGGCCCGGCCAGTTCACGTTGCTGCCGACTGAAGGCGGCGTTCCGACGGCGCGGGGCCACCAGCCGATCAGGAGATCGGCGCTCCTGGGTTACGTCATTTCCCCATGAACTTCGCCAACGCCATCAGCATCGGCCTCAAGGAAATCTGGGCGCACAAGTTTCGTTCGCTCCTGACCATGCTGGGCATCATCCTGGGCGTGGCCAGTCTCGTGGCGATGACCGCGCTCGTGAAGGGCATGGAGAACGGTGCGCGCGAGGCGCTGATTGCCATCGGCGGCGTCGAGAAAGTCCGGATCGAAGACCAGGAAATTCCGGTGGGTCAGGCCTATCTGGCCGACCAGGCCACCGGCAACACCCTGAAGGACGTTTATGCGCTGGAGCAAAGTGCGCCGCTGATCCGCCTTATTTCCCCGGAGATGCGCCTCAACAGTCCGGTGCTGACGCGTGGTGGAAAATCCTACACCCCCTTCGTTTTCGTCGGCACCTGGCCGAACACGCTCGAGATGAACGAGCATGTCATCGAGCATGGCCGCATGTTGAACGATCTCGAGAATGAGGAGGCCCGCAGCGTCTGTGTCATCGGCACCGCCACCCGCGATGAACTCTTCGGCTCCCCGGAGGACATCGGGCGCGAGATCATTCCCCTCGGCGAGACGATCAGCGTGAACGGCCAACCGCTCATGATCATCGGCATGTTGAAGCATTACGAAGGCGAGCAGGAGCGCAAGCAGCGCGCGATGGAGAAGGAGAAGCTTAAGGAACAGGCCGGCCCGGCCCGCGCCCGGGGCTGGGGACCGCGCGGCGGCGGCGCCAACTTCATCTTCCGCCTCAAGAATTCCACCGTCTTCGTTCCGTTGAACACCGTGCTGCTCAAGTTGCGCCCGACCACCGGCACGAACACGATGGTTGATCCGCGTCTGAGCGTGGTCCAGTTCAAGGTGAGGGATGTGGACCAGTTGGAGCCGGCCCTGCAGCAGGCGCGAAACGTTCTCATGCAGACGCACAAGGGCATCGAGGATTTTTCCTTTCGGACCCAGGAGGATTGGGCGGATCAGATCAATGTCTTCACCCGCAATGCGCGCCTGACCGGCGGGATCATTGCGGCCATCAGCCTGCTCGTCGGCGGCATCGGCATCATGAACATCATGCTGGCGAGCATCACCGAGCGGGTGCGCGAGATCGGCCTGCGCAAGGCCATTGGCGCGACCAACGCCAGCGTCTTCATCCAGATCCTGGTCGAGAGCGTGGTCATCTCGCTGATCGGCGGGGCGGTCGGGCTGGCCGCCTCCAACGGACTGGTGTTGCTGTTGACCGTGATTTCTCCGAGCGAAAACACGCCGGTCATCACCTTCGGCTCGATGGCCGTGGCGTTCGCGTTCAGCGCCGTGGTCGGAGTGCTGGCCGGGCTGCTGCCCGCGATGAAAGCCGCCAAGCTCGATCCCATCCAGGCACTGCGCTACGAGTAGGCGAACTCACTTTCTTCACTGGGAGCGCCGGCGAGACGTCAGCGCTCCCAGAGTGCAGCGTTCGTGCTTTCACCCGCCTTGTTCCGCCAGCCGCGCGCCTTCCGCTGGGGTGAGCTTGCGCGCGAGCTGCCAGGCGGCGCCGCCCAGGAACAGCAGCGCGCAAAGATTCAAGTAGAGCGTCTGTCGTTCGGGGTCGAGACCGGCGAGGGTCGGGTAAAGAATGCCGTAGATCAGAAGTTGCAGTGCGAGCCAGCGTCCTTCGCGACCGGGCACCAGGCGCGTGAGAAACCACGCCAGCAGGAACAGTATTGGCAGCAGCACCAGCGCGGCGGTGCCCCAGAAGCCGAAAAGCAGATCGCTGAAATCCCCGAGCAGCCCGTAACCAAACGCCACGGCCGCGCTGAACAGCACACCCAGCAACACCGCGTGCGGATTCGCCGCGAGCGTCAACCCCAGAATCAGCGCCGCGAGAATCAGCATCCAACCGCGCTCCGTTTCGCCGAGCACGGCGTTGGTCGTCGCCCCCGGCTGCGGCAGGGTCGGCAGGGCGACGCCCATGCCTTTGCTGGAGATGGCGTGGTCCAGTCGGTAGGTCAGCACTGAACCTGGCGCGTCGGCGGACGCTTTCACTTCGGTCGGCGTCATGCAGCCTTCGGGATAGTTCAGCTTTTCCTTCGGCAGATCAGGCAGGTTGAGCGTGAGGAGGAAGTCGCGGATTTCGCGGGCTTCGCGCACCTGAAAATACCAGGACGACATGCCGCGGCTCTTGAAGGCGATGACCAGTTCGAGCGGTTCGCCCGGCGCGAGATCGCGGGAGAGCACCAGCACGGCCTCCTTGAGCTGCATCTGCGGCAGCACGTCCCGGCCGTTGAGCGTGGCGCTCAGGTTGTCATACATCGCGCCGGCGGCGGGCAGGGGGAACTTGAAATTGCCCTTGAGCTCCCGCTGGACGGGGTTGTTCAACTTCCAGGTGAAACGGCAGTTCGTCTCGTAACCGCCGTAGACCGCGGAGCCTTTCTTGCGCGCGTTCTGGCGGAGCGTCACCTCGTGGCGGGCGGAGAGAAACGGATTGTCGGTCACCGCGTGCCGGACAATTTTCTTCCGCAACACCGCCGGCCGGGTGATGTCCTCTGATTCGATCCGCTCGGTCACTTCCTCCTCCCAGTAAAGCTCCGGCCGCAGTTCCGCCTGCACCTGTTCGGCGCCCCAGATCGTCTGAACGGCGTTGTAATTCGCCTCGGTGATCCGGCCGTGCGTGCGTTGGAAATGCCCCACCGTCTGCCGCAGATACGTGCGCAGCATGGCGAAGGCGTTCACGAGAAACAGCACGAGCAGCACGGCCCAAAGCCAGCGGACGGACTCGCCGTAGAGTGTCCAGAGCAGGCTCGGCGGGGCGGTGTCCGGCCGGGCCGGGCGGGCGCGGCGAACGGCGAGAAAGACGGCGAGCAGCGCGCCGCCGAGGAAGAGGGCCAGGAGAGGTTGCACGTCGGCGAGATCACTCGCGCGACCCAGGAGTTTGGATAGGAACGGCTTCATCTGAGTTCAAGGGTGTGGTGGAGGTACGGTGCTCCTCAAACGGCCCGAACAGCGGGAGAACGGGGCGCACCGCAGACTTCACCTGCCTTGCACCTTTTCTGTGAGGAAGCCAGCGTCGGTTGCAGGACTGCGCCAACCAAGTTTTATGAACGGCGCGAGAAGTTGACACGCGCCCCGCGCGGACGTTCAGACAATTTTGAAAAACTTATTCACAGGCCCCGCGCGTCGCGCCACACTCGGCCGATGCACGTCTTCCTCAATGGCCGTTTCGTCCCGGAAGCGGAGGCGGTCGTCTCCGTCTTCGACCGTTCGTTCCTCTACGGCGATGGATTGTTCGAGACCCTGCGCGTTCACGGCGGCCGGCCGTTCGCGTGGGCGGAGCACATGGAGCGGCTGCAGCGCGGCGCGGAATTCCTCCGGCTCCGCGTCCCTTACATGCCGGATGAATTGCGTGACTTCGCCGGGCAGCTCATCACCCTCAATCAAATGCCCGAGGCCGTCCTGCGCCTCACCCTCTCGCGCGGTGTCGGCCCGCGTGGCTATTCTCCGCGCGGTGCTGATCAACCCGTGCTCGTGATGACTCTCCATCCCGCACCGGCCATCGATCCGCTGCATCCACCGCAGTGGCGGCTGATCACGGCTTCCGTGCGGCTGCCCGCCGGCGAGGCGCTGGCGCAGTTCAAGACCTGCAACAAGCTTCCGCAAATCCTCGCCCGCGCCGAGGCCGGTGAAGCCGGGGCCGACGAAGCCCTACTGCTGAACACCGACGGATTCGTGGCCGAGGCCGCGAGCAGCAATCTCTTCTGGGTCGCGGACGGCGCGGTCTGCACGCCACCGTTGGAAGTCGGCGCGCTTCCCGGCGTGATGCGCGGGGTGGTGCTGGAAATCTGCCGTGAAATCGGCCTGCCGACGCGCGAGGTTTCCCCGCGCCTCGAAGAACTGCGCCGGGCTAAAGGGGTCTTCCTGACCTTGAGCACGCTCGGAGCCGTCGAAGCCGTGGCGCTGGACGGCGCGGAATTGGCGCGCTCGCCGCTGGTCGCAACTATCCGCGTGGCCCATGATGCAAAGGTGCGTGCTGCCGCGTAGCGCAGGCGTTCCCGCCTGCGAGTTCTGGCCGCGTCCCGCGACCAGTTCCGGACCACGGGGCGCGGACGCCTCGCGAACTCGCCGCCGGGGACGGCTGCGCTCCGCGCGCAGAGGCGCTTCGCTGATGTCCGAAAGGAGGGGTTGCTGAAGAAAACCTTGAAATGTTTCCGGTGCCCGGTAATTTCCTCCCCGCAGTTGGACGCTTAGCTCAGTGGTAGAGCATTACCTTCACACGGTAGGGGTCGCAGGTTCGAAACCTGCAGCGTCCACCATCTTCATTTATCCCAATAAAAACAGCATAAACGAGCATTTTGGTCATCACAACTAACAACAAAACTAACGACATCTTCACCGAGATTCAGCGACGTTTATGGATGTTCAAGGAGATTTCAACCCCTGTCACACACCGCGCCAGCACTCTTTTTCCAAACGCTCATCCCCGCCCTCACCCCAAAATCTCCTTCTCCATTTTCTTCGTCTCCTGCTCAAGCGCCCCCAATGGATACCCCACAACAAGACATTCCTCCAAATAGGCGGCGAGGAATTGTTTGACCCCGCCCAAGGGCAACCGCGTCATTGGGGCGACCGATGAGAAGCAGTTCCACGTCCCGCTCAATCCGCAGTCGCTCGCGCTCGACAAGGACAAGGGCATCAAGGTCCGCCCCGAGCACATCCACGAGGCGCTGCGACAATACGCCGGCATCGCCGACCATCCATTCAGCAAGAAATTCCGCCTGGGCCTAACTGACAAGGACAAACTTCAGGGCTTGTGGGGCTGAGGCCGCGCCAAAATATTTGGTTGAATTCCCACCTGCGCGCCACCATCCAATTTTGCCATGAACCCATATCCCATGCATCGTCGCCGCTTTCTCCAAACCTCCGCGCTCGCCTCGGCGGCGCTCGCGTTTCCCTTTGTCTCCGCGCGAAATGTTCTGGGTGCGAACAGCAAGCTGAACATCGCCAGCGTCGGCGTGGGCGGGAAAGGCGCCGTCGATGTCGCCGGCGTCAGTTCGGAAAATCTCATCGGCCTGTGCGACGTGGATGCGAACCGCCTCGCGGCGGCGGGCAAAAAATACGCGCAGGCCCAGACGTTCGCCGACTGGCGCGTGATGTTCGACAAGCTCGGCAAGCAGATCGATGCCGTCACCGTTTCCACCCCGGACCACACGCATTTCCTGCCGTCCTACCGCGCAGTCAAGGAAGGCAAACACGTCTATTGCCAGAAGCCGCTCACGCACACCGTCTGGGAGGCGCGCACGCTGGCCGAGGCCGCGCGCACGGCGAAGGTCGCCACGCAGATGGGCAACCAGGGCATCTCCCATCCCCGGCTCCGCCGCGACGCCGAACTGGTGAAGGCCGGCGTGCTCGGCCCTATCCGCGAACTGCACTGCTGGACCGACCGCCCCGGCCCTTGGTGGAAGCAGGCCCAGCCGCGGCCCACGGAATTTCCGCCCGTGCCGGCGGGCATCAACTGGGATCTCTGGATCGGCTCCGCGCCGTTTCGTCCGTATCATCCGGCCTGGGGCCATTTCGCTTGGCGCGGCTGGTGGGATTTCGGCACCGGCGCGCCGGGCGACATGGGCTGCCATCTGTTGAATCTGGCCGCGCTCGCCATGGATTTCCGCGACCCCAGCGCCGTCGAGGCGAAGGGTGAAGGCGCGACCGCCGAGAGCGGCCCGGCGTGGTCCGAGGTGAAATGGGATTTCCCCGCGCGCGGCGCGCAGCCGGCATTCCAGTTTTTCTGGTATGACGGCGCGCACTTGCCGCCGGCGGATTTGTTTCCCGGCAAAAAGTTCGGCCCGAACGGCGTCCTCGTCATCGGCGGGAAGGACACTTATCTGACCAGCTATGAAGGCGGCGGCGAATTCAAGAGCGGCGCGACCCACGCGGATTTCAAGAACATCGCCGAGACGCTGCCGAAGAATCCGAACTGGGACCGTTGCCATTACGAGGAATGGATCGCCGCGTGCAAAGGCGGCCCGCGCGCCTACTCCAATTTCGATGTGGCCGGCCCTGTCACCGAGGTCGTGCTGCTTGGCAACGTCGCGCTCCGGGCGGGCCAGCGGATCGAGTGGGACGCGAAAAAGCTCCAGGTCACGAACGTCAAGGCGGCGAATGATTTTCTGAAGACTGAGTATCGCAAGGGCTGGCAGGTGTAGAAGGAATCGTTCTCCTGGCGTGGGGTGGAGAAGAAACATTCCAGGCCTGACCGGTTGGCTGCCAAAACCGGAATCCCCGGAGCGCTGACCATTGCTCGGCAGGAATGCCCGGTCTTTCGCTCCAGGCTGGGCAATGCTCGGCGCTCCGCTTGGCAGCACTTGTCAACATTGGCCACCAACCGGGCAGGCAGGGAACATTCAACGCTCAACATTCTACGCCCAACTTCCCAGGGCGGAACACGCGACCATTCAGTGTTCAGTGCTCAGTGTTCGATGTTGAATGTTGAATGTTCCGCCGGCCGGGCGGGATGTCCGCATCGTCATGAACCAGCCGAGGGCGC
>CANMZY010000124.1:0-8628 GCA_947502425.1 Verrucomicrobiales bacterium | reverse complement strand
GTAAAGTCCGCTGTTGCCTTTGATCGCCTTGTATTTCAGGCGCACGGTGAAGTTCGTGAAGGTCGTGTCCGTGACCAGATGGCCGAACGAGCCTTCCGTCTTGGCGTGCGTGCCATGGATCGCGCCTTCCTCGATCTTCCAGTCACCCTTGCCGATGGCGTGCCAGCCTTGGAGCGTTTTACCGTTCCAGAGCTGCGTCCACTTCTCGGCGGCGCGGAGGGCCGGGACGGCGGCGAGACAGAACAGGACGGTGAGGAGGTTGGAAAAATTATTGCGGTTCATGGCGGCAAAAGTAGGCGCGTGGATTTACGCCGGTCAATCTTGGATTTTCCCGGCGCTTGCCTGACACATGTCAAGCCGGCACGGGCTGGGATGGGTGGGGTACGTCACTCCGTGCGCGCCGCCGGGTGGTTCAGCAGTGGCGAATCTCCCGCCACGCTCGCGGCGGGCAGAGGACTGCCCGCCCTGCCGGTAACGCTCGGCTACCGGAATATTATCGGTTGAATCCGACAACTCATTTCCCCACCGCCGCCGCCGGAACGGCCCCAGCCAAGGGCTTGCTGGTCTTCAAATATTTCCACGCGAGCAGGCCCGTGAAAAAGGCCAGGCCCGCGCAGATCAAATAGGGCAGGGCGGCGTGCTCCGCGAAGAGCGTTCCGGCGAAGATCGGGCCGAAGATGCGGGCGAGACTGCCGGCGCTCTGCGCGTTGCCGATGGTTTCGCCCTGCTCGTGCGCCGGGGTGAGGTTTGAGAGCATCCCGAAGACCGGCCCGCGCGTGAGGCTTGAACCGATGGAGAGCACGCCCAGCGCGGCGAGGAGCAGCGGCCAGTTCGTCGCGTAGGGCAGCACGGCCAGGCTCACGGCCACGAGCACCAGGCTCAGTCCGATGAGGAGCGGCTCGCCAAGTTTTTTCACAAGGCGCCCGAGCGGCCCGCCTTGCACGAACGCGCCGATCAGTCCGCAGAAGGTGTAGAGATAAACGACCTTGGTGTCGAATTCGTGAACGCCTTTCACGGTTTTGAAGGTCAGGTTGAAGTTCTGGCTGACCAGCAAACCGAGCGTGGTCTCGAAACAGGTGAAGCTGAAGGTCGCGAGGAAAAACACGGCGATCAACATGCCGATGCCGGGCCGTTGCAGGGTGGCCTTGAAGTGGGCGAAGCGCGGGCGCGGCTCGGCGGGCTGCGTGCCGGGTTTCCAGCTTTCCGGCAGTTTCGCCAGGGCAAAGAAAAAATTCGCCGCGCAGAAGGCGGAGGCGATCCAGCCGGGGGTGGAGAGGTTGCCGAGTTTCATGCCCAGCCCGCCGAGCGCCGGGCCGAAGATGAAGCCCAGGCCAAACGCCATGCCGATGAGGCCCATTTTTTTGGAGCGTTCCTCCGGCGGCGTGATGTCCGCGATGTAGGCCTGGGCGACGGTGATGTTCGCGCCGCAGATGCCGGCGAAAATGCGCGCGGCGAAGAGCAGCACGATGGCCGTGGTGCCGGTCTGCCCGGAGCCGATGGCGAAGATGGCGTAGGAAATCGCCGCGCCGGCCGTGCTGACGAGCAGCACGGGACGACGCCCGATGCGGTCGGAGAGGCGGCCCCAGAGCGGCGCGAAAATAAATTGCATGGCGGAGTAGGAGGCCATGAGCAGTCCGATGGTGAAGCCGCTGGCGTGGAGGTCCCGGGCGAAGATCGGGAGGAGCGGGAGGACGATGCCGAAGCCGACGAGGTCGATGAAGACGGTCAGGAAAATGATGAGGATGGAGGGTTTGCGGTTCATGTCGTTGCTGGAAAAATCACGGGCGGAGTTTAGAGGCGAAGCCGGGAGGCGCAAGCGGCAAACGGCGCGGTGGCCCGTTGTTTGTGAACAGCGGTGAATAGCACCAGCAAGTTTTTCCGTTCGCTTGTTGCCTTGCCGGCGGCGGCACGGTTTGATTCCCCGCATGATTGATTCCGTGGAAACAGAAGCCGGCGGCGGGAAGGCGGATTTGAAACGCGCGCGCCGCAAGAAGAATTCGGGCGACGCGGGCGGGCGGGCCATGATGGACCGCCTGCCGCCGCATTCGCCGGAGGCCGAGGCGGGCGTGCTGGGCTGCGCGCTGCTCTCGCCCAACGAATGTCTGGGCGTGTGCATCGAGAAGTTCAAGGCCGGGCCGGAGGTGTTTTACGATCTGCGGCATCAGACGATTTACGAGATGCTGACCGAGATGTACGACGCGAAGGAGGCCATTGACCTCATCACGCTCCAGCAACGGCTCAAGGACAAGCAGATGTTGGAGGGCGTCGGCGGGCTGGCCTATCTGGCGTCGCTGCCGGACGCGGTGCCGAGCGCGGCGAATCTTTCCTTCTATGTGGAGATCGTCCGCGAGAAACATATTTTGCGGCGGATGATCCGCACCTGCACGGATGTGGTCGGCCGCGTCTATGAACACGAGGGCGAGGTGGATTCGCTGCTCGACGAGGTGGAGCGGGACATTCTCCAGATCAGCGAGGCGCGGGTGGAATCGACGAGTCTGGCGATCAAGGACGTCGTCCACGCGGCGATCAATCGCATCGAGGAATATCATCAGCGGCAGGGGATGTTGACCGGGCTTTCGACCGGCTTCACCGATCTGGACAAGATGACGAGCGGCCTGCACGGCGGCGAAATGATCGTGATCGCGGCGCGGCCGTCGATGGGCAAAACCTCGCTGGCCATGAACATCGCGGAGGCAGTGGCGGTGGACCAGAAGCTGCCGGTCGGGGTGTTCAGTCTGGAAATGACCTCCGAGTCGCTCGTCCTACGCATGTTGTGCTCGCGTTCGCGGGTGAACCTGCGGGCGATCCGGGACGGGTTTCTGGCTGAGCGGGATTTCCCGAAGCTGACGGGCGCGGCGGGCAAACTGGCCAATTCGCCGCTGTTCATCGACGACTCGCCGGGGCTTTCCATTCTGCAATTGCGGGCCAAGGCGCGGCGCATGTCGCAGCAGCATGGGATCAAGCTTTTCGTGATTGACTACCTCCAACTGCTCCATTCTACTGCGCGCCGTGCCGAAAACCGCCAGCAGGAAATCGCCGACATTTCCAATGGCATCAAGTCCCTGGCCAAGGAACTGAACGTGCCGGTGATCGTCCTCAGCCAGCTCAACCGCGAACTGGAGAAGGACAAGAACCGCAAGCCGCGTTTGTCCGATCTGCGCGAGTCGGGCGCCATCGAGCAGGACGCCGATCTGGTGGGCCTCCTCTACAAGCCGAACAGCGGCGATGACGACGAGGGCGGCGGCGGGCAGGAACAGGAAGCGGTGCCGGTGAATATGTTGATCGCCAAGCAGCGGAACGGCCCGACCGGCGATGTGTGCCTGACGTTCCTGAAGACCTACACGCGGTTTGAAAGCGCGGCCAAAATCAGCGCGGATGACATGCCGACGGACCTATAAAGAATGAACAATTTGTTTCGCCATGCCTGGCTCGCCGCCATCTGCCTGCTGGCCGTTTCACTCCAGCTGTCCGCGTCCGGCGCGGTGATCAAGAAAATCGAGTTGAAGCACGTCGGCCCGCCCGCCGTCAGCGAGGCGCTCATCAAGGCGAACATCCGCGTCAAAGAAGGCGACACCTACAACCGGTTGGCCGTGGATGAAGACGTGCGGAGCCTTTACGCGACGGGTTACTTTTACAACATCCGCGTGGCCGAGGAAGACGCGGCGGTCGGCGTCATCCTCACCTATGCGCTGCAAGGCCGGCCGATCATCACGGCAGTGAAGTTCACCGGCAACACCAAGTTCGATTCCACCAAGCTGATGAACAAAATCCGGTCCGCCCCGGTCAAGCCGGACGGCAAGCCCGGCAGCGAGATTGGCACATTGTTCGGCGGCCCCAAGACCGAGACGCACCTTGGGCAACCGCTGAACGAGCAGAAATTGTTCGGCGACACCCAGGTGATCAAAGAAATGTACCAGAAGGCCGGCTATCAGAAGACCGAGATCAAGTACGTGCTGAACATCGACGAGAACGCGGGCCGCGGCACGGTGACCTTCGAGATCACCGAGGCTCCGAAGATCCGGGTGACCGACATCATCTTTGACGGCGCGCAGGCCTTTCCGCAAAAGAAACTCCGCAAGCTACTCAAGACGCGCAAGGCCTGGATTTTTTCCTTCCTCGACAGCCGCGGCAAGCTCAAGGACGACCAGTTGGACGACGACAAGGAGAAGCTCAACGACTTCTACCGGAACGAGGGCTACATCGATTTTGAACTGAAGGAGCTCAAGTATGAGCAGGTGACCCCGAACCGGGTAAAACTCCACTTCATCATCACCGAGGGCCGTCAGTACAAGGTCGGCGCCCTCCAGATCAAGGGCGCGTCGCTCTTTCCGACCAACGATTTGCTGAAGACGCTCAAGATGAAAGTGGGCGAGACCTTCACGCCCAAAGGACTGTCCAAGGACGTCGAGGCCCTCCAGGATCATTACGGGCTGCGCGGCTACATCGACGCCCGGTGCCTCGCGCGCAAAAATCCCAACACCGACACCGGCACGATGGACCTGACCTACGAACTGACCGAGGGCGAGAAGTCCTACATCGAAAAAATCGAGATCAAGGGCAACGTCAAGACCAAGGACAAGGTCATCCGCCGCGAACTGGCCGTTTCGCCGGGCGAAGTTTACGACATGGTGCGCGTCAAGCGCAGCAAGGAGCGGTTGGAGCAGATGGGGTATTTCGAGCGCGTCGATGCGCGTCCCGAGGAGACCGACGTGCCGAACCGGAAAAACCTGGTCGTGGGCGTAGACGAAAAAAACACCGGCAACTTCAGCATCGGCGCCGGGTTCAGTTCGGTGGATTCGCTGGTCGGCTTCGCGGAGATGAGCCAGGGAAATTTCGACCTGTTCAATCCGCCCACCTTCACCGGTGGCGGCCAGAAGTTCCGCATCCGCGGGTCGTTGGGCACGGAACTGCAGGACTATCAGATTTCCTTCGTCGAGCCGTGGTTTCTGGACCGGAAGCTGTCGTTGGGGGTGGATCTCTACCATCGGGACTTGAACTACCTGAGCACGCTCTTCAACGAACGGCGCACCGGCATGAAGTTGAGCCTGACGCGCGCGCTCGGCCACGAGAACCTCATCGGCAACGTCGGCTACACCATCGAGAGCGTCGGAATTTTGAACGTCAGTTCCGACGCCCCGGAAGCCATCGCCGTGCAGCAGGGCACCAAGCTGGTGTCCAAGGTGGGGATGTCGCTCGCCTACGACACGCGCAATAGCGGCCTGCTCCCGACCGGCGGGCAGCGCACCGAGCTGTCCAGCGAATTGGCGGGCGGCCCGCTCGGCGGCGACGCGAATTTTTACAAGCTGGAACTGAAGTCGGCCTGGTATTTCCCCGGCTTCTTCGAGGGTCACGTCCTGGAACTGGTCGGGCGCCTCGGCGTGGTCGAGCCGTTTGGCGACCGGACCATCAACGCGACCAACGCCGCCTCCCGCAATGAGGTGCCGCTCTTCGACCGCTGGTTCCTCGGCGGCGCCTACTCGCTGCGCGGCTTCAAGTATCGCGACGTCGGCCCGCGGCAACTGAACGAGCCGATCGGCGGGAACAGCTACTACTTTACCTCCGCCGAATACAGCCTGCCGATTATTGAACGAATCCGCATCGCCGCGTTCTATGACATGGGCAATGTGTACGCGCTGCCATACGATTTTGATTTCGCCAGCTACAACGCCAACTACGGCGTGGGGCTGCGGCTCAACCTGCCCATCGGTCCGATGCGCCTCGACTATGGCATCCCCCTCCGGGACGTGTACCGCCCCCAGACCGGCGGCGGCCAATTCAATCTGACCGTCGGCTACACCCGCGAATTTTAACTCGAACCCAAATGAAAATCGGAAAAATACTCCTACCCGCCGTTCTCCTCGGCGTCCTGCTTCAGAACGCCGCCGCCCAGCCGGCCGCGACCCCGCCGCCCGCCGTGCAAAAAATTGCCACCGTTGATCTCCGCAAAGTGTTCGACGGCTATTGGAAAACCAAGCAGGCCGACACCAACCTCAAGGACCGCGCCGCCGACCTGGACAAGGAGCGCAAGTCGCTCATGGACCAGTATCAGAAAGGCCAGGAGACCTACAAAAAGCTCGCCGACGGCGCCAACGACCAGGCCGTCTCGGCCGAGGAAAGAGATAAGCGCAAGAAATCCGCCGAGGCCGAGCTGCTCAAGCTCAAGGATGTTGAAACGACCGTCCGCCAGTTTGACGCCTCGGCCAAAAGCACCCTCGGAGAACAGCAGCGCCGGATGCGCGACAACATCCTCGGCGAGATCAAGGACGCCATCAAGGCCAAGGCGAAGAAGGACGGCTGGAGCTTCGTCCTCGACTCCGCCGGCGAAAGCATCACCAGCACCCCGGTATTGATCTACCATTCTGGCGACCACGACATCACCGACGCCGTCGTCAACCAGTTGAACCTCTCGGCCCCGGCCGGGTTCAAGGCGCCGGATCCCAAGCCGTTCAAAGACAAATGAGCGGAAGCCGGGCGGGGCGCGACGGGCACGGCGGTTTCCACCGCCGTGTTTTTTCGGGTAATGCAGGTGGCCGGTGAAATAACGGCCCCTAATCGGCAAAACATCTGCCGGGAATTGACAGCTTCGAGGCCAATGTTAGTCTCCATCTCGCAACCGAGATTTTAGCGGTGCGGGTTTTCCCTGAAAAAGAAATTTACAGTGCAATTACTTATATGAGTGAAGCGATTCTAACCGCCCCCGGCGGCAGTCCGAAAATATCGAAAGTGTCCGAGGCCGTGATCCGCATCGCGGGCAACTCGCAGGATGGCATCCAGGCCATCGGCGGATTCCTGGCCCGCCTCGCCGGCCGCAGCGAGCAGGAAGTCATGACCTTCATGACCATTCCCTCGACCATCTCCGGCGGCCCGTCCATCTTCCAAGTCCGCATCGGCTCCGGCGAGGTGCTCAGTTCCGGCGACGAGGCTGACGTTCTCCTTTGCTTCTACCAGCATTCCTACGAAGAGCATGTCGGCTCGCTGAAAAAAGGCGGCATCGTTCTCTACGACTCCGACCATGTCGAAGTGAAGCCGGAGTGGGAGAAGGATTATCACCACGTCGGCGTGCCCATCTCCGGCCTGACCGTCGAGTCCATCGGCGGCACCGCCAAGGACAAGGGCAAAAACATTTACGCGCTCGGCCTCATCGCGAAAATGTTCGACCTCAATGTCTCCAAACTCGTCACCCTCATCACCGAACGCTTCACCGGCAAGGACGAGAGCATCGTCAACAACGCCCTCGCCGCCTTCCACGCCGGCTACAGCAATTCGCTCGGCGGCGTCATCGAAACTTTCAAGTTCGTCGATTCCCAGAAAAAGGACTCGCACCAGGTGGTGATGAACGGCAACGAGGCGCTGGGCCTCGGCCTCATTGCGGCCGGCGTCCGTTTCGGCGCGGGCTATCCGATCACGCCCTGGTCCGACATCATGGAACTGCTCCGGCGCGAACTCCCCAAATACGGCGGCATGTTCATTCAGACCGAGGACGAGATCGCCGCCATCTCCATGGCCATCGGCGCAAGTTACGGCGGGCGCGTGGCCGTGACCGGTTCGAGCGGCCCGGGCATCTCCCTGAAAACCGAGGCGCTCGGCTGGGCCGTCATGGCGGAAATGCCCCTCGTTATTGTCGATGTGCAGCGCGGCGGGCCGTCCACCGGGATGCCGACCAACATCGAGCAGTCCGACCTCAACATCGCCTGCTTCGGCGGCCACGGTGATTCGCCGCGCGTCGTCATCGCGCCGGCCAACGTCGAGGATTGTTTCTACATGGCGATTGAAGCCGTGAACCTCGCACGCAAATTCAGCGTGCCTGTCATCATTCTCAGCGACCAGGGCATCGCCACGCGCATCGAGGCGTTTGCCGAGCCGGACCTCGAGAAAGTCTGCCAGAACCTCGCGCCCGATCTCACGCCCGTGCCCGACCACAAGCCCTACGATCTCAACGTCCCCGACCACGTCACGCGCCACCTCGCGCCCGGCACGCGCATCCTCAGCGGCAAATATCCCATCGTCACCGGCCTCGAACACGACGAGCTGGGCCATCCGACCGGCTCGCCGCGCCTGCACACGCAGATGACCGCCAAGCGCCGTAAAAAACTCCAGGTGCTCGCCGCCACGCTCCCGACGCCGAAAATTTACGGCCCCAGCGAAGGCAACGTCCTGCTCGTCGGCTGGGGCAGCACTGAAGGCCCCGTTCGTGAAGCCGTCGATCAGGCCCGCGCCGCCGGTGACAGCGTCTCCTCGATTCACATCCGCCACGTCAACCCGCTGCCGAACGGGCTGGAAAATATTTTCGCCGGCTTCAACCACGTCTTTGTCGTCGAGATGAACGACGAGGGGATTTACGGCTACGGCCAGCTCGCCGCCATCCTGCGCGCCCGCTACTGCGACCCTAAAATCTGCGGCATCACCAAGACCGACGGCCTGACCTTCCGCGTCAAGGAAATCATCGACCGCGCCCGCGTCAACGTCAGCGCCGGCCTCCGCAAAATGTGATTCACCCCTGAGCAAAAATTTATACATATGAGTTCTCCCACCACCGAAATCCCCGTCCGCGGCGGCAACCTCACCAGCGTCGCCCCGCTCCCCACCGAGGAGCGCAAGGGCCTCACCAAAAAAGAAATCGCCGCCGAC
>CANMZY010000123.1:0-8720 GCA_947502425.1 Verrucomicrobiales bacterium | reverse complement strand
CAAATCCGCGTCGTCCACCGACACCAGCAGCCGTCCCGCCGGAATGTGAAAGTATTCCGCGACCGCCGCCACCGCCTCGCCGCTCGCGTTCATAAATGTCTGCGGCTCGCACAAGAGCAGCTTCCGTCCATCGCGCTCGAACCGCGCCAGCCGGGCGTGGAATTTTTTGTCCAACGTCCACCGCGCGTGCCACCGCTCGGCCAGTTTCTCCACCAGGAGAAACCCGGCGTTGTGACGGGTCCGGGCGTAGTCGACGCCCGGGTTTCCCAAGCCCACCATGAGATGCAAATTCTCCATGCGGGACCGCCCTCACCGGGGCCAAAATTATTTTTTCTTATCGGCCTTCTTCTCGCCGGCCTTTTCAGCACCCTTGTCTGCGGGCTTGGCCGCACCTGCCGCCTTGTCGCCGGCTTTCGCCGCCGGAGCCGCCGTGCCGTCTTCCTTCTTCTCTTTGATCATTTCGACTTCGCCGGAAGCAACCGCAGCGGCATCCGCAGCCGCAGTTTCCTGGGCTTCGGTCAGAGGCGCCGCGACAGCCAGCACCGAGATGTGTTTGTCGCCGATAACTTCGACGTTGTTCCCGAGTTTGATGTCGCCGATGTGGATGGCCTGGCCGATTTCTAAGTGGGAAACATCGACCGTGATGACTTCGGGCAAATCCTTGGGCAGGGCGCGCACCTTGACCTTGAAGAGAACGTGCTCGAGCACGCCGCCGTTTTTGACACCCGCAGCCTCGCCGGAGGCCTCGACGGAAACCATGATCGTGACCTTTTCGTTCTCGGCGACCTCATGCAGATCGACGTGCAGCATTTTGCCACTGAGGGCGTGGTGCTGGACTTCCTGCAGGAGCGCGAGGCGCTGGGGCCGGGCGTCGTTGGCGATGGCCAGATCGACCAGCAAGTTTTCCGAGGCCGAATGATGGATGAGATTTTCCAGATCGGTGCGGATGATCTCCAGATTTTGGGGCTGGGTCCGGCCGCCATAGACGACGGCGGGGATGCGGCCGGAGGCGCGAAGTTTCTTCACCCCGCCGCGGCGGGCCAGGGTTCGTGGATAAGCGTTCAAAGGTACTGATTTCATTTTATAAATTCTTTCATGTGCGCCGCACTAACTGGTGCGTGAGCCTTTAAGTTCAAAAAGTGAAGTCACCGACGAATTGCTGTTAATTCGTTTGATGGCTTCACCCAACAATCCCGCGACCGACAACGTGGTGATCTTCACCCCGTCAATCGCAGGGCGCAGGACGGTATCAGTCGTGATTAGTTCGTCAATGTTTGATTTTCGCAATCTCTGGATGCCCATTTCGTTCAAAATCGCGTGGGATACACACGCGTAAATTTTCTTCGCCCCCTTCTTGCGGAGCAGCGTCGCCGCTGCCGTGAGCGTCCCCGCCGTCTCGGTCAGGTCGTCCACCAACAGCACGTTCTTGCCGCGGATTTCCCCGATGACCGCCATGGACTCGACCTCGGTGGCGTTCTTGCGGCGCTTGGCCACGATGGCTAGGCCCACTTCCAACGTGGTCGAGTAGGCGTGCGCCATTTTCAGGCCGCCCACGTCGGGACTCACCACCACCAGGTCGGTCAGCGCCTTCTTTTTCAAATACTCGTAGATGACCGGTGCGGCGTAAAGATGATCCACCGGGATGTCAAAGAACCCCTGAATCTGCTGCGCGTGCAGATCCATCGTCAACACCCGGTTCGCGCCCGCGGCCACGAGCAGATTCGCGACGAGCTTGGCGGTGATCGGAACGCGCGGTTGATCTTTGCGGTCCTGCCGCGCGTATCCATAAAACGGCAGCACCGCCGTGATGCGCGAGGCGCTGGCGCGGCGCAGCGCGTCCATCATGATGAACATTTCCATCAGATGATGGTTGGTGGGCGGGCTGGTGGACTGGACGAGAAAGACATCCTCGCCGCGCACGTTCTCGTTGATCTTGACGAAGGTTTCGCCATCGGGAAACGCATCGACGGTGCAGTCGCCGAGTTCCAGGCCGATGGAGGCGCAGATTGATTTGGCCAAAGGCTGGTTGGAGGAGCCGCAGAAAATTTTCACAATGTTTTCGGATTCGACAAAATAAAAATCCACCTGGCAGGTGGAGAACGCGGGCGACTCTAAACGGGGGCCGACTTCACGCAAGAGGAAATTGCGCGGAGGCGAACCGCCCGGCGGGGCGGGCGGGCGCATCTTGACACGGTTCTGGGTCGAAGCCTGGGAGCGCCGGCATCCTGGCCGGCGCGAACGCGTGCTGGAGCCAGCAACCCGCTGGCTGGAAGCCAGCGCTCCCCGGCGTGCCCGAACTTCGCAGCCTCCAGTTTCAAGGACAGTGTCCAGATGGAACCTGTCACGATGCGCCCGCCGAAATAGCATTGTCTTCCGGGCGTCAACCGGCTAAACAGCCCGCTCCTTGAAGCCAAATTTGAACACCAAACCGATGGCGATTCTGGCCCTGACCATCTTCGCCTTCGACCAGTTGACCAAGCTGGTCGTGCTGCATTTTCTCGGCCAGTCCGACGAGAAGATCGTCCTCTCCGGCTTTTTCAAATTCGTCCACTGGACCAACACCGGCGCGGCCTGGAGCATGTTTCATGACAACAACAGCCTGCTCGCCATCGTCTCGGCCGTCGCGCTCGTCGCGCTCGCGCTCTGCCGCCGCCGCTTCGAGCCGCAGAAGACGCTCGGCTGGATTTCCCTCGGCCTGATCTTCGGCGGCATCGCCGGCAATCTGCTCGACCGCGTGTGCCACGGCCACGTCGTGGACTTCATTTATTTTTACGTGGACCGGCGCGAGGGCGGCGAACGGGGCTTCCCGGCGTTCAACGTGGCGGACAGCGCCATCTGCATCGGCGTCGGCCTGCTGTTCCTCCTCACCTTCCGCAGCGAAAGCGCCGCGCCCGCCGCGGAAGAAACAAAAAGTTGAAGACCGTCCTCGTCCCGCGCGGACGAACTTCCCATGCCTGAGCGAACTGAAACTTTCACCGTCGAGCAGTCGCAGCCGCTGCTGCGGCTCGACACGTTTCTGCGCGCCAAATTTCCCACCATCTCGCGCGAAACCTTCAAGCGCCTCGTCGCGGAAGGCCAGGTTCGCGTCAACGGCCGGGGGGTGAAGCCGACCCATCATCCGCAGGAAGGCGAAGTCATCGTCATGACCTGGCCTGAAGTCCGGCCCGCCGTGGCGCAGGCGGAAGACATCCCGCTCGACATTTTGTTTGAGGACGCCGACCTGCTCGTGCTGAACAAACCGCCCGGCCTCGTCGTGCATCCCGCCGCCGGCAACGAGGAGCACACGCTCGTCAACGCCCTGCTCCACCATTGCGCCGGACAGCTCAGCGGCATCGGCGGCGTGGCGCGGCCCGGCATCGTCCACCGGCTCGACAAGGACACCAGCGGCTGCCTGGTCGTGGCGAAGAATGACGAGACGCACCTCTCGCTCTCTGAACAGTTCGCCGGACGATCCGTGAAAAAAATTTACCACGCGATCCTCTGCGGCGAACTGCCGCCGGCGAGCGGCGATATTCACGCCGCCATTGCGCGGCATCCGAACCACCGCAAGCGCATGACCGTGACCGACGGCAGCGGACGCGAGGCGTGGACGAGCTTCCGCATCCTCGAGCGCCTGCTGCACGCCACGCTGGTCGAGGCGCAGTTGCACACCGGGCGCACGCATCAGATTCGCGTCCACTTCCAGCATCTCGGCTTCCCGGTGGCTGGCGACGCCACCTACGGCAGCCGGCAGAACGTGCGCCTGAAGGAGTTGACCAACTACGCCGCGCCGCGCCAGATGCTCCACGCGCACACGCTGGCATTCACGCACCCGCGCGGCAACGAACGGAAAAATTTCACCGCGCCCTGGCCGGAGGATTTCGCCGGAGCAGTCCGGCGTTGGAAGAAAAGTTAGTCGGTAATTCTCGTCGTGGCAGCGCGATGAGGCTTCTCGCACGTGTGAAAAAAGCGGATGCAGATTTGTCCATTTGCCAACGCCGCCCGGTTTCGGCTAAAGAGGAACCCGACGACGGCCATGTCTGACGAAAAGAAACGCAATTACCAGTACGGCTTTCCCAGCCAGATGAAATCCAACATCCGGCACAACCGCCGCGTGCTCCTCTGGTCGGTCCTCTTCGGCCTCTTGGTGGCGGCGCTGTTCGCGCTGCTCATCTGGTACGTGAACCGCCCCCATCGCGGCTCGTTCTGAACAGGGCGCTGCGACATGCTCCGCCTCCATCTACACCAGTCGCACGATGCGCCGGAGCTGGCTCCCAATCACACCATGAAACTCCAGTTCGATCAGCAGCGGGAGGGAATCTTTGTGGCCGCCGGCTGGAGGTGGTTTCCGTAATGCTGCCGCAGAAGTAGCTGGCCGACTTTTCCAGCCTGATCGAAGCGCGCGCGGAGACGATCGGCGTGCTGGTCGTGGAGAAGGAGGAACTGGAAACACTCAGGGCGGAGCCGCACCAACGAAACGCGCCGCTCCACCAGTTCGGGCCGGGCCGGAGGCCGGCGCTCCGCAGACAGTGTTATTTGCCTGCGTTGAACTCCCCGATCAGTTCGCGGAATTTTTCCAGGTCGCCGTACTTCTGCTCCCACGTCGTGTATATCACGCCCTGCACGCCGGGATGGGGCTCCGCCGCCGTGAGCCAGTCGCGGACCTTCTCCAGTCGGTCGTCGTAATAACCGGCGATGACCTGGCGATGCCCCCGGTCGGCGAAAAATTTCAGGCTCGCGGCGCGCTTCTCGAAATACCACGGCACGATGATGACGTCCTTGTCCAGCCCCTCCCAGGAACCGGTGAAATCTCCGCGCGCGAGATAGTAATTGCCGGGGGCGTTGTGGTTCGGACCGAACATGTCGCTCCACACGTAGATTTTTCCGCCCGGATTCGTCTCGCGCAAAATCTTCACGCACGAGCGCACGTTGTCCGCGAGCATCGCGCCGGCGTCAAGGTGCCGGCGCTGGCAGGCGTCGCACCAGTTTTACACGTGGATTTCGTCATGGGACATCATGTAGCCTTTCGCGCCCCACGCCGCGTGCATCCGCTTCGCCTGGTCGCGCAGCATTTCCAGCGTGCGCGGCTCGGACGGGCAGATGTTCGCCTGGTCGTCATGAACCGTGGCGGCGTGGTAATACGAGACGCGCAGCCGCGTGCCGTCCGGCAGGGCGGTCTTGAGCACCGGCGGCTCGTGATAAATGTCGTAGGAACCTTTTCACGGCTTCACGCCCATGCGCGGGTCGGTGAGCTTTTCAAAATCTTTCCCTTCCACCAACGCCGCGCCGTTCTCGCGTTTCACCAGCAGTGGCGCGCCGTCGCGGCGGATCAGATTCACCAGGCCGATCTCCTCGATCTTCGCGTCATCGAACCACAACGAACCCGTCCGCCCGCCCCAGACGCCAAAATAAACCGTCACGTCCGTGTTCGTCAGCGAATTGAAAACCGCGTGATGCGTCTGCCAGTCCTGCGTGGGCTTCACCCCGAGATGATTGAAATTCAGCGCGTCCTTCGCCAGCACCTTCACCTCCGGCGTGCCCTTGAAATCCTGCGCCTTCACGCGCACCGAGATGTGATACTGATGAAACGGCTGCAGCTTCATCTTTTGCGTGAGGCGCGCGTTCCCATTCGGATCCTTGATGAGCGCCGCGCCGTTGTCGGGCCGGACGTTGTCATCCTTCCACGACCATTTTTTCAAATCGCTGAAATCGCCGCCGGGAAAAGACACGGGCACCTCCGGTTGCACGCGTGCCACGCCTTTCTTCAGCACGAACAACACCTCCCGCGCCGGCAGGCTCTCGATCAAGTTCGGATCGTGCCAGAGCAGATCGTTCGAGTAGCCGATGGCGAACAGCGCGGGGACAATCTCCAGGCGCAGTTCGGCGGCAAATTTTTTCACGCGCTCGATGTTTTTAAAATAGCGCGGATCCGTGTCGCCGAGCTTGCCGAATTTTGAATCGCTCAACAGGACGTGCGTGTAACCGGCCTTGGCCGCGCGGCGATAAAGCTCCTCCAGTTTGTCCACGTTTTTGTCCACCAGCAGATTGGTGGGAGTGTAAAGCCAGCGTTCGGAGGCAGCGGAGGAACCCAGCGGCCAGGCGGCGAGCAGAAACAACGCGAGTGCGCGGGGGGGGATTTATGCATGGCCGAAACTGGCGGAAGCGGAGTGCAAAGCCAAGTCCAGCTCTGCGGCGATCTGGCGTTGATCTCATGGTTGCCAAGACCGCCGCAAACAACTAGCCTTTCAAGCGTGAGCACAGTTGCCGAAGTTGAAAAGGCCCTGCGCAAGATGCCCGTCCCCGACGCCCGCGCCGTGGCGACCTGGCTGGAGGATTATCTCGCCGACAAATGGGATCGTCAGATTGACGAGGACATCGCCGCTGGGCGCCTCGACAAGCTGGCGGATCGGGCGCTGGCGGACTATCGCGCCGGAAAAGTGAAGCCGCTGGATGAAATCCTCGACCAACCGTGAGTTCTGGCAGGCTTACGGCAAACTTCCACCCGCCGCCCGCACCGCCGCCCGCACCGCCGCCCGTAAAGCCCATCGTCTCTGGCGGGAGAATCCGCGCCACGGTTCGTTGCGCTTCCAAAAGCGCGGACGCTTCTGGCGGGTTTGTTTTGGTGACGGCCATCGTGCCCTGGCCGTCGCGGTGCCGGACGGTTACCTCTGGTTCTGGATTGGCGCGCATGACGAATACGAGCGACTACTCAAAGACGGCTGACCACTTTCATCAGGACTGAGCGTGCGAGGCGGAAGAAAACTTTGACCGATCTCCACGCCCTCAACTCTGGCTCAACCGTTTCTTCGGCGCGTCGAACAGCAGTTCGTGCGACTCGCGCAAGATCTCACCGATGCGGCTGGCGAACGGGCTGCGGGCCAGGGCGCGCGCCAGGTCAAGCCGCCCGGCCCGGGCGGCATTCTCGCCCGGGAACCAGTGGTCCGCCTGGCCGAGCAGATTGTAGCGCATCCGGCCCCAGTCCACGAGATCGAGCGATTTCGCGTAGGTCCAGAGCCGGAGGATTTCCGTGAGATTGATTTCACCTGGCACCTCGACGTAGTTCGGCAAACCCTCGCACCACCGCGCGCACCAGTCCGCGCCGAGCGTGCGCACCATTTCCGCGCGCAGCTTCTTTTCCATGGGCGCGATTACTTCGGCGGCGCGGTCGTAAAATTCCAGCGCGCGAAGGTGCTCGTCGAAATCGCCGGGCCGCGCCGCGCCGCAACTAAGTGTGTGAACCTCCGGCCGCGCCAGGCAGTAAAGATCGTTGAACTGCATCGGCGAGAGCGGCGCGCAAAGCTGCACGAGCTTGGGCGGCGGCGCGTATAGTTTTCCGCCCTTGTCGTTCGGGCTGATGATGAAGACTCCGAGGTCGTGCGCGCGCGCGGCCTGCACCGCCGGCCAGTTCAGGTCGTTGACGAAATACCAATGGAGATTCACGTAGTCGAAACCGCCGCTGTTCACCGCGTCGAGAATAATGTCGGTGGTGGCGTGCGTGGAAAAGCCGATGTGCCGGGCGCGGCCCTCCTTTTGCAGTTGTCGCGCCGCCGCGAGACAGCCGTTTTTGCGGAGCGACCAGTCGAGATGCTCACGGTTATTGATCCCATGCAGCGAAAGGAGATCAACGTGGTCGAGTCGGAGATAGCACATGGACTGCTCGAAGGTCTCCAGAAAATCCTCCACCCGGGCCATCGGCGCGACCTTGGTCTGCACGATTATTTTTTCGCGCGGCAGTTTCGGGAGCAGTTCGCCGAGCTGCATTTCGGAGGTGCCGTAGCCGCGCGCGGTCTCGAGATGATTGATGCCGAGTTCGAGTGCGCGGTAGATGACAGCCTCCAAGTTGGCCTGGTTGTCGGGCGGAATTTCGTGCGGCGGCACATCCTGCCACTTGTGCTGGTAACGCATCCCGCCGCAGGAGAAGACGGGCATCGCCAATTCAGTGCGCCCAAAGCGCCGGTATTTCATGCGGGGAGAGTAGCGGGGAGGAGGCGAAGGGGGAAGTGGTCAGTGCTTAGTCGTCAGTGCTCAGTGAAGCGGTGGTCGCACTTGCCCGCACACCATCCGCGCACCCGCCGGGCCGGAAGCCGGCACTCCAGGGGAAGATGGCGGATAAAGTCCCGTTTGGATTGTGCCGTTGATCAGGAGGAAATGTCTCGCGCGAGCCTGGTCGTTTTTCCGGCAGCAGCCGGATGGCGGGCGGCGGAGGCGGTTCTGGAAATTGATTTTATGAAGTTGCACACGGGCCTGCTTGACTTGGTCATCACGGGTTTTGCTTTATCTGCGCCGGCCGGGGAGGTGGCCGCCACCAAGGTCGGATACGAGACGGATTACGCCGTCATCACGAATCTCACCTAGGACCTCCATGGCACGCTGCCGAAGGACCGGCGCGCGCACGTGGATGCGCCCACGGTGCTGGCCGCCGACACCACGCCGTTCCTGAAGCCGTGCGAAATGGCCGACGGGACGAACACGTTGCGCGCGGTCAGCATCTCCGCCGAGTTTGTGGATTTCGCCAACCACCTGTCGCACGCGAAGGCAATTGACCAGTGGGACCGGGGCTTCTTGAAAAAAACATCTCGCCGCGCTCGCGCAGGAAACCGGCGCGACCGCCTTGAAAGATTTGCCGCTGCCCGCCGGCCAGCGCACCTGGTCGGACGACACCATGAACGCGCAGTTGAGCCAGTTCAACCAGATGGTCGGCACGCTCGTCGCGATTGAGATGGCCCATCACTAGTCTAGTG